>JBKQJQ010000374.1:0-7015 GCA_052147875.1 Solirubrobacteraceae bacterium
CGCATCCGCGACGGCCGTTAACAAGTTGGTGGCGCCCGGCCCGAGCGTTCCCAGGCATACTCCGGCGCGGCCGGTCAGACGACCGTACGCGTCGGCCATGTAGGCGCCGCCCTGCTCATGGCGTACGAGGACGAACTGGATCGACGAATCGGCCAACGATTCGTTCAGGTCCAGCGTTTCTTCACCTGGGATGCCGAAAACGTACTTGACGCCTTCGGCTTCGAGGCATTCGACGAACACTTCAGACGCTTTGCGCTCGTTCATTCCGGCACCGTATATCAACCGCTCGTTGCGACTCGCCGCCGCACTCGCGGTCGGCTTGTCTGCGCTCGCGAGCGCGGGGCAGGCGTCGGCGGCCGGCACGTTCTACGTCAAAGGCGGCGGCTACGGGCACGGCGTCGGCCTGAGCCAGTACGGCGCTTACGGCTACGCGCTGCACGGCAAGGGCTACCGCTTCATCCTCGCCCACTATTACCAGGGCACATCGATTGGGACGACCAATCCAGACCAGATCGTCAAGGTGCTGCTGTCGACCGGTCAGGCATCATTCGCCGGCGCCACGCGCGTCGGCGCAAAGCAGCTGCAGCCCGGCACCACCTACATCGTCAAGCCGCTCGCCGATGGCCGGCTGAAACTCGTCACGAGCGCTGGCAAGAAGGTCAAGGCGACGTTCTCCTCGCCGCTGACCGTGACCGGGCCGACGCCGCTGCTGCTCGCCGGCCACGGCAGCTATCAGGGATCGCTTCAGTTCAGCACCGACGGGTCCGGCGGCGTGCAGACCGTCAACGCGGTGCCGCTCGACGATTACGTCGAGGGCGTTGTGCCGGCCGAGATGCCGTCGAGCTGGGCGCCGCAGGCGCTCGAGGCGCAGGCCGTCGCCGCCCGGACGTACGCGATCACAACCTCGGTCCAGGGCAGCGGCTTCAGCCTCTATGACGACACCCGTTCGCAGATGTATGGCGGCGTCGGCGTCGAGACTGCGGCGACCAACGCCGCGGTGCAGGCGACCAGCGGCGAGGTCGTGACCTACACCGACCATCCGGTCGTGACCTACTTCTTCTCGAGTTCGGGTGGCTACACGGAGAGCGTCCAGAACGTCTGGAGCGGGGCCTCGCCGGAGCCGTGGCTGACCGGCGTGCCTGACCCCTACGACGGCGTCGCAGGCAACCCGTATCACCACTGGAGCTACAAGATGAGCGTCGCTGCGGCGACGCGCAGGCTCGGTTCGCTGGTCAAGGGCCAGCTGCTCGGGATCAGTGTCACCAAGCACGGTGTATCGCCGCGGATCATCGAGGCGCAGGTGGTCGGCACCCGTGGGCGCACGGGCGTCAGCGGCCCGACGCTACAGCAGATCTTCGGCCTTCCCACCACCTACGCGTCGTTCACGGTCATCTCGTCCAGCTCCGCGCACGGTCAGGTTCGCGGCAACGTCTCCAGCACCGGCGGCAGCGGCGCGGTCGCGCTTCAGTACTGGGCGCGGGGCGTGTGGAAGACGGTGGCGCGCGACGGGGTCAGCCGGCTCGGCCGTTACCGGGTGATGGTGCCACGCTCCGGGCGCTACCGAATCGCGTTCGCGCGGCTGCACGGACCGGCGCTGATCGCATTCAAGCCCAAGCCACCCCGGCGCCCGCCGGCGCTGCTGAACGCGATGGGCGGACCGCTTTCGGCGGCGGTGAGCGTCTACTCTGCGGCCAATGCCCGGCCCGCTGCTCGCGATCGACGGCCCGTTCGTTCTGTACCGCTCGTTCTTCGCGCTGCCGGAGTCCATCACCGGCGCTGACGGACACCCCGTCAACGCGCTGCTCGGTGCTGTCAACCTGATCCTGCGGATCGCTGCAGACCGCGACCCGCGCGCGATCGTCGTCTGCTTCGGAGCCGAAGCGGGCGCCTACCGGGTCGACCTGTACCCGGGATACCACGCCCAGCGTCCTCCGGTTCCCGATCCGCTCGCGTGGCAGTTCGAGCAGGCCCCGGGGTTGTTCGACGCGTTCGGCTGGGGCTCGCAGTCGTCTGACGAGCTCGAGGCCGACGACCTGCTGGGCTCGCTGGCGAGCGCGGAGGCCGACGCCGGCGGCAGGGCGCTGATCATGACCGGCGACCGCGACATGTACCAGTGCGCTGCCGAGCGCGTCAGCGTCGTATTCCTCAAACAGAAGTCGGCCGGCTTCGAGGAGGTCGACCCCGACGAGGTCGAGGCCCGCTACGGGATCCCGCCGCGGCTCGTGCCTGACTTCATCGCCCTCCGGGGCGATCCGTCGGACGGGCTGCCCGGGGCGCCCGGGATCGGCGCCAAGACCGCGACCGCGCTCCTTCAGGCACACGGCTCGCTGGAGGGCGCGATCGCGGCCGCCGACGAGCAGAAGCCCCGGGTGGCCGCGGCGCTTCGGGACAACGCCGACGAGCTGCGGGCGTTCCGCGCGATCGCGACCCTGCGCCACCTCGAGCTCGAGCGTCCGCCCGATCGCGCCACGGACCTGGACGGCGGTGCGGTGGCAGCGCGGGCGCTGCACATGTACCGCCTGGCGGAGCGCCTCAAGAACGCTCAGTCGTTAGACGACATCTAGGGCCTTGGCCCTCGTGGGCGTTATGGCGCCCACGAGATCCAACACCCCTACGGCGTGAACTTGACCGTGATCACGTCGCCGTCGGCGACCGGGTAGTCGCGCCCCTCGAGCCGCAGCGTGCCCCGCTCGCGCGCGCCCGCGTAGCCGCCGGCGTCGCGCAGTTGGTCCCATGAGACGACCTCGGCCCGGACGAAACCACGTTGGATGTCGGAGTGGATCAGCCCCGCGGCCTCCCACACCGAGCGGCCCCGGCGCAGATGCCAGGACTGGGCCGGCTTGTCCTCGCCGGCGGTGAAGAACGCGATCAGTTCGAGCAGCGAGAAGGCGCCCCGCACGACCGTGTCCAGGCTCGATTCCTGCAGGTCGAGGTCGGCGCGCATCGCGTCGGCGTCCTCGGGCGCCAGCTCGGCGAGCTCGGCCTCGAGCCGCGCGGGGACCGCGACCGCCGAAGCGCCGACGGACGCCGCGTGCTCGGCGACCGTGACCGGCACCTCGTGCGAGCCCTCGTCGACGTTGGCGACGAACAGCACCGGCTTGGCGCTCAGCGGCTGCAGGAGCATCATCGCGTCGCGCGCATCTGCGGGCGGCGCCACCGTTCGCGCCGGCTTGCCCTGCCGGAGCGCCTCGATCAGCTCTCGCAGCCACCCGGCCTCGGCGATCGCGTGCCGGTCGCCGCTCTTGGCGGTCTTGGCGACGCGCTCGAGGCGGCGCTCGGCCTGCTCGAGGTCGGCGTAGATCAGCTCGGTCTCGATCGTCTCGATGTCAGCCAGCGGATCGATGTGGCCGTCGGGGTGGACGACGTTCGGGTCGTGATGGGTGCGGACCACGTGGACGATCGCGTCGGTCTCGCGGATGTTGGCGAGGAACTGGTTGCCGAGCCCCTCGCCCTTGTGCGCGCCCGCGACGAGGCCCGCGATGTCGTGGAAGGCGATCGTGTCAGGGACGACCTTCGAGGCATGGACGGTGTTCGCGACAGCGTCGAGCCGTTGATCGGCGACCGGAACGATCGCGACGTTGGGCTCGATCGTCGTGAACGGATAGTTGGCGGCCTCGGCCGCGGCGCCCGTCAGGGCCGTGAACAGCGACGACTTGCCTGCGTTGGGCATTCCTACGATCCCGACTTTCATCGCGGCCATAGCTCCGCGATCAGCGTTCCAAGCAGCGCCCCGGCGAGCACGTCGCTCGGGTAGTGCACACCGAGGTAGGGGCGGCTGACCGCGAGCGCGCCCGCGGCCGCGTACAGCCCGCCGACCGACACCAGCCCGCGATACCCGCGTGCAGCGGCGAACGAGGTCGTCGCATGCGCGCTTGGGAACGTTAGCCCCGAGACGACCGGGCTCAATGCTGGCAACCCGTCGAGCTGCGGGCGCGGGCGGCGAACCGCGAGCTTGACCGCGTAGTTGATCCCGTAAGAGGCGCCGACGATCGCCGCCCCGCGCAGCCAGCGCCCGCGGCGGTCACGATCGAGCGCTGCGCCGGCTGCGCCTAGCGCCAGCCAGCAGCCGGCGTGCTCGCCGAGGCGCGAGTACGCGCGGGCCAGCCGCTCAGCAGACGGGGTGTGAGCGTGGGTCCGCGCCAGCAGCAGCAGTTCGCGGTCGAGCTCTGTGAGTCGCACGGCCGCTCACTGTACGAAGGCGACGGCCAGACGGGTCGCACGGTGACCGCGCGGGCAGGCAGGGAAGCCTCACGCGGTCACCGGAGCACGCCTCCCTCAGGCGCGCATGTGGTTTGCGACCCCCAGCTTTGCCGCGCGTCGCGGTGCCGTGCGGCAAAGGGTTGCCTTACCTCCTCAAACACCCGCGCGCACCGGCTCGCGTTCTGGGGTGCTCCACGACAGCGCGTACTTGCCGTCGTCGAGCGTGCTGGTCAACGCTGTCAGCCGCAGCGGGCGAAACGTGTCGCACATCACCGCCAGCTCGTTGGTGAACCGTTGTCCGATCGACTTCTCGGCCAGGCCGGGCTGCGGGCCGTGCGGCAGTCCCGACGGATGGAGCGTGATCGAGCCGACGTCGATCCCCTTGCGCGACCCGAACGACCCGCTGACGTAATAGATCATCTCCTCGCTCTGCAGGTTCGAGTGGTTGTAGGGGATCGGGATCGCATCCTCCTGCCAGTCGAGCATCCGCGGGCAGAACGAGCAGATGACGAAGTTCGGGCCCTGGAACGTCTGGTGCACCGGCGGCGGCATGTGGACGCGGCCCGCGACCGGCTCGAAGTCATCGACGTTGAACGTGTACGGGTAGACGTAGCCGTCCCATGCGACGACATCGAGCGGGTGGTAGTCGAGCCCGTAGCGCTGGTAGCCGCCGCGGACGCGAACGACGAGCTCGAAATCGCCTGGCTCGCGGTGCGTGACCAGTTCCTGGGGCGGATGGAAGTCACGATGCGAATAGGGGGCGTGCTCGAGCAGCTGCCCATACCGATTGCGATACCGATTCGGTGTTTCGATTTCTCCTGGCGTGTGGAATGTCAGCCACAGCTGGTCGCCTTCGGGCCGGAAGCGGTACGTGGTCCCGCGCGGGATCACGATGTAGTCGTGCTCGCGGTAGGGGAGCGTGCCGAACGTCGTCTCCAGCTCGCCGGACCCGTGGTGGACGAACACGACCTCGTCACCCTCACCATTTCGATAGAAGTAGTCTTGGGGGTCGACCGGGCGGCAGACGCCGATCTCGACGTCGGCGTTGTACATCAACACGCGGCGTCCGAGGACTGGGTCGCCGCCGGCATCGACCTTGGTCGAATCGAACAGACGGTGGGCGTGGGCGGCCGGGACCCACTCCTCGTGCTCGATCGCCGTAAACGACCCCAGTTCGCTTACCCGGCACGGCGTCTGCAGGTGATACAGGATCGATTCGTTGCCCGAGAACCCCTCGAATCCCATCACCTCCTCGGTCAGCAGCGTCCCGTTCTCGCGGAACGCGACATGGCGCTTGGCCGGAACGTCCCCGCGGCGTTCGTAGCGCATCTAGAGGTTCCCTCGGCGGTCCTGCTCGCGCTCGAGCGCTTCGAACAGCGCCTTGAAGTTGCCCTCGCCGAAGCCCCGGGCGCCGTGGCGCTCGATCAGCTCGAAGAACACCGTCGGCCGGTCGCCGACCGCCTTGCCGAAGATCTGCAGCAGGTAGCCCTCTTCGTCACGGTCGACGAGGATCCCGAGCCGCCGTAGGTCGGCGACGTCCTCGGCGATCTCGCCGATCCGCTCGGGGACGTCGGCGTAGTACGACTCAGGGATTGGCAGGAACTCGACTCCGCGCGCGGTCAGCTCGGTCACCGCGTGGACGATGTTGGTGGTCGAGACCGCGATGTGCTGGACGCCGGGACCGCGGTAAAAGTCGAGGTACTCCTCGATCTGCGACTTGCGCTTACCCGTCGCCGGCTCGTTGATCGGGAACTTGATCTTGCCCGAGCCATCGGTCACGACCTTCGACATCAGCGCCGAGTACTCGGTCGAGATCGCCTCGTCGGAGAAATGGATCAGCTCCGTCATTCCGAACACGCGCTCGTAGTAGTGGACCCACTCCTCCATGTGGCCGAGCTCGACGTTGCCCACTACGTGGTCGATGCCGACCAGCAGACCGTCAGGGCCATGGTCGGCGATCCCGCGCGGCTCGTAGCCGGGCAGGAAGACGCCCCCGTAGCCGGCACGCTCGACGAACACGTGCTGGGTCTCGCCATAGGTCGCGACCGAGGCGAGCCGCACGGTTCCGTGCTCGTCGGTGAGCTCGTACGGGGTCCTGATCCCGCGGGCGCCGTGCGAGACCGCGTGCTCATAGGCCGCCGCGGCGTCGGGAACGCTGAGCGCGATCGAGATCACGCCGTCGCCGTGGCGCTTCTGGTGCTCGGCGATCTCGTCGTCGCCGGTCAGCGTCCCAGTCAGCACAATCCGGATCCGGCCCTGCTCGAGCACATGCGATACGCGGTCACGAGTACCGGTCTCGAGCCCCTTGTAGGCGGTCTCAGTGAAGCCGTAGGCGCGGGTGTAGTAGTAGGCCGCCTGGGCGGCGTTGCCGACGTAGAACTCGAGGTGGTCGATGCCGTGAACCGGCATCACATCGGCGTCGGCGGGCTGCTGGGTGGGGAGCGCTTCGGTGGTCGTAGTCACGCATGCAATGATCCGCGTGTTGCAAAGCCATCTCAATACCGAAATGTTGCGTCCCGGTAGTCTTTGAGCGTGCTATGGACGATATAGACAGAGCAATCGTTGCGCTGCTGCGCGAGAACGCGCGTCGTTCCTACCACGACATCGGAAAGCATGTGCACCTCAGCGCGCCGGCCGTCAAACGGCGGGTCGACCGGCTCGAGCAGGAGGGCGTCCTGCTCGGCTATACGGCGATCATCGATCCGCAGGCGTTCGGCTGGCACGCCGAGGCGTTCGTCGACCTCTACTGCGAGGGCAACATGCCGGCCGGCGCGATCAAGCAGGCGGTCGAGCGCGAAACGGGCGTCGTCGCCGC
>JBKQJQ010000375.1:0-2854 GCA_052147875.1 Solirubrobacteraceae bacterium
CGGCGACGACCGCATCGATCGCGTTCCCGCCCTGCTCGAGTGCACCGAGCCCCGCCTCGACGGCAAGCGGATGCCCGGCCGACACCACCCCATGAGCCGAACGAACCTCGGCACGGGTGCCAACCATTGGGCTGAGGTGTTGCGATATCGCCATCGGCCGTTGGCAGAATACAAGCCGGGCCTGGTCCGGCCGACGTGAAACGGAGCCCCGGTGTGCGAGCGTGATCGCCCGTCAATCGAGGTTCTCGACGATCTCGTTCGCTCGCGACCATTGCTCCGGCGCGACCACGAGGTAGATCTCCCCCCGGCCGAACTGGTCGAGTTCGTGATCGGCCACGCAGGCCGCATCGATTCCCATACTCCGAAGCTGGTCTCGCCAGGCGAGCGCGGTCTTCTGATCCTCGAAGGTGCCGACCGTCTCCCACCCTTCCAGGCGCGGGTCGCCGATCGACACCGACGGTTCTCGGGCGGCAGACCCCCTCAGAAAGCGCGGGAACGGCACGGATCAAGCCTACGGCGATTGGCCCGTCGGGTCGGCGATTGGCCTGTCGGGGGTCAGCGATTGGCCCGTCGGGGTCAGTTGTTGGGGTCAGCGATTCGCCCGTGGGAGGTCGGCTACAGTGCCGCCGGTGAATGGCCCCGGGTCGCCCCCACCCGAGCTGACCGGCATCCGCCACGAATATCCCGAAGCCGCTGGCCTCCGGATGCACGTCGCGTTGGCAGGTCCCGAAGATGGGCCGCCGATTCTGCTCGTGCACGGCTGGCCGCAGAACTGGTGGACGTGGCGAAACGTGATCCCCTACCTGGCCGACCGGTTCAGGGTGATCGTGCCCGACCTGCGAGGCCACGGCTGGACCGAGGCGCCCTCCGGCGGCTACGCCAAGGACCAGCTTGCGTCTGACCTCCTGGCGCTGCTTGACGCGCTGGGCGTCGCCCGGGTCACCTGGGTGGGTCACGACTGGGGTGCGGTCGTCGGCTTTCTCGCCGCGCTCCGAGCACCGGCTCGGATCGAGCGGATGCTGACGCTCTGCGTCCCGCATCTCTGGGCCAGGCGCGACCCGCGACAGGTAGCGCTGATGCTCAGCTATCAGGGTCCGCTGAGCCTGCCGGTGGTCGGTCCTCGGGTCGCGGATCCGATGGCCCGTCGCATCCTGCAGACCGGGCGCTATGGACAAAAGCTCTCTGATCACGACCTGTCTGTGTTCGCTGACCACCTACCTCCTAGAGTCAGCGTGGCCATGTACCGGACGTTCTTGACGCGCGAGCTGCCACCGATCGCGCGTGGGCGGTTTGCGGATAAGACCCTGCAGGTACCAACGACGCTGGTGATCGGCGAGCGCGATCTGGTGACCCGGATGGTCGAAAGCGGGCCGGTGGACGGCCAGCCACTGCTGCGTGTCGAGTCGGTGAGCGGCGTGGCTCATTGGGTGCCCGAGCAGCGCCCGCGCGAGATCGTCGACTGGGCGCTCGCGGGTTGAGGCCTTTGTCTGGACGCGAACTTGTGTCGACTGCCTCGGGCGAACGCACAGCCCGCGTCGGTGATCTGAAGCTGTGCTACGAGACCTTCGGAAGCGCCGAGGCGACGCCTCTGCTGCTGATCATGGGCCTCGGCTCGCAAATGGTGCTCTGGGACGAGGATTTCTGCGAGCAGCTGGGCGCCGAGGGCTTCTGGGTGATCCGGTTCGACAACCGCGACGTCGGCAGATCGACGATCCTTCACGACGCGCCTGTGCCCAAGCAGTGGCAGTTTGTTACCCGTGATCGTCGGAGCGCTGCCTACTCGCTCGACGACATGGCCGCCGACGCAGTCGGCCTGCTGGACCAGCTGGAGATACCCGCGGCGCACGTGGTGGGCATCTCGATGGGCGGCATGATCGCCCAGGCAATGGCGATCCGGCATCCGGATCGGGTGCTGTCACTGGTTTCAATCATGTCCACGACCGGCAACCGGCGCGTCGGCCAGCCCCAACCCCGCGTCGCGCTGCGCATGCTCCGCAAGCCCCCGCGCGGCCGCGATGCCTACATCGAGAACCACGTCGCCACCTATCGCCTGATCGGTTCCAGAGGTGTCGACTTCGAGGAGCCCCGCAAGCGCGACCGGGCGGGCCGCATGTTTGACCGCGGCATCCATCCCGCCGGCAGCACGCGCCAGCTCGCCGCGATCGTGACTGCACCCGACCGTGGGGAGCTTCTGAGAGGAGTCCGTATCCCGACCACCGTCATCCACGGCGACGCGGACCCGATGGTCAACGTGTCCGGCGGTCGCGCCACGGCGGAGGCAGTACCTGGCTCGAAACTGGTGATCATCCCTGGCATGGGTCACGACCTGCCGCGGGGGTTTTGGCCGCAGGTGATCCGGGCGATCACGCAGAACGTGGCGTCCGTTATCGACTGAGGGCTGATAGCGGATCAGCGGTCTCCGATTGCATGCTCGGCTCGTCGCGCAGGCGTGGGTTCAGCGCCCGCTAGACTCGGTCGATAGTTGCTGCCTCAACTAAGGAGTCCCGGTGGACGTTGAGATCTGGTCAGATGTTGCTTGTCCTTGGTGCTACATCGGCAAGCGCCGCTTCGAGGCTGCGCTCGCTCAATTCGAGCATGCGGACGATGTGAACGTCACCTGGCGAAGCTTCGAGCTCGATCCTTCCGCGCCGCCCGAGCGTGAGGGCGACAGCGCGACCAGGCTCGCCGAGAAGTACGGAATCACCGTCGAGCGCGCCAAGGAGATGCACCAACGCGTGACGGATGCCGCCTCCGGTGAGGGACTGCCCTTCCGTCTCGACATCCAGCGACGAGGCTCCACCTTCGACGCCCACCGGATGATCCACCTCGCCGAGGAGCATGGGCTCCAGGACGA
>JBKQJQ010000376.1:0-6631 GCA_052147875.1 Solirubrobacteraceae bacterium
TTGATCACCGTTCCGGCCTATCAGGCACTGTGGTCGCTGCACGACGAAGCCAACCACCACTACCGGCGCTACTCGAGGCGCTCGCTGCGGGCGGCGGCGGTCGACTCCGGGTGGACCATAATGCGAATCAGCTCGTTCAACAGCCTGCTGCTTGCGCCGGCGGCGGTCGTGCGCGTGACACAGCGCCACCTCGGTACGCATGACGGGTACACAAACGACCTCGAGCTGGGCCCGGGGTGGCTCAACGACGCGCTCGAGCAGCCGCTGAGGTTCGAAGCGGGGTGGCTTGGGCGCGGGCACACGCTGCCGGCGGGCCTGTCGCTGCTTGCTGTGTTGAGAAGACCCTGGACGGACGCGTGAGCGCAGGCGTTCGGCCGCGCTGATGTTCTGGCTTGGCGCGATCATCAACGTCTCGAGCAAGCTCGGTTACTTCCTGCCGGCGCTGATTGGACTCGAGTCGATGGGAGTACCGTCGCCGGGCGAGACGGCGCTGGTGCTGGCGGCGGTGCTGGCGAGCCAGGGCAAGCTCGAGATCTGGCTGGTGATCCTGATCGGGATCGCCTCGGCAATCGTCGGCGACAACATCGGCTACGGGCTCGGGCGGTGGCTTGGGCGGGACGTGCTCGTCGCCAAGGGCCCGTTCCGGAAGCACCGGATCCAAGCCATCGATGCGGGCGATAGGTTCTTCAAGCGCCATGGACCCAAGGCGGTCTTTCTGGCGCGCTGGATCGCGCTGATCAGGTTTGCGGCCGCTTGGCTGGCGGGGATCAACAAGATGCGCTTCCGCGATTTCTTCATGTGGAACGCGCTCGGCGGCATCACATGGGGGATCACCTACGGCCTGGTTGGTTATTTCCTCGGGACGGCGGCCGCCAACCTGATCACGACGTTCGGGATCTACGCCGCGATCGCGATCCTGGTGCTGATCATTGCCGGGTATGTGTTCTTCAAGGTGCGCGAGCGCCGGCGCCGCTTGGACTAGGACTCGGTCCGGTCGAGGTCGAGCGCGCAGGAGTTGATGCAGTAGCGCTGGCCGGTCGGCTGCGGGCCGTCATCGAACACGTGGCCGAGATGGCCACCGCACCGCCGGCACAGCACCTCGGTCCGGCGCATGAACAGGCTGCGGTCGTCGCGCAGCTCGACGTTGGCGGCCACCGCCGGCTCGTAGAAGCTCGGCCACCCGGTACCCGACTCGAACTTGGTGTCGGAGCTGAATAGCTCGGCGCCACAGCCCGCGCAGCGATAGGTGCCGTCGTCCTTGACGTCCACGTAGGTTCCGGCGAACGGGCGCTCCGTGGCGTGATGGCGGAGCACCTCGTACTGCTCCGGCGTCAGCCGCCGGCGCCACTCCTCGTCGGTCAGTTGAATCTCGCGATCGGTATCCATGTGGCTCACGTTAGCGCGGCTTTTCTGAACGGCGGCGAAACCCTTAGACGTAGCTGCGTGACGCTCGCGGGTCGGGGTCGAGCAACTCAAGGATCAGGCTCGACCACCCGAAGTCGACCGCGCCCATGCCGCCGCCGGTGTACGGCTCGTAGTACTCGCGGAGCCCTGCGACGGCGACGGTCGCGCCCAACCGTCGCGCCAGCTCGTCGGCCCGTTGCTCATAGCCGAGCCGCAGCAGCCCGATCCACACGAGCCAGGCCGCATTGACCCAGGTTGGCCCGCGCCAGTAGCGGCGCTGACCGATCAACCCGGTGTCGCGCAGCGAGAAGCCGGGCTCGGTCGCGGCGACTGACGGGGGCGGCACCGGCAGCCAGAAGCGATCGCGGTCGAGCAGATGCTCCTCGACCAGCCGCCGCCCAATCGCTTCGGGGAGATCAGGCAGCGCGAGCGGTGCAAGCGACGCGATCGTCTCGGGGATGCCGGCGCTGGGCGCCGGTTGAGACTGCGAGATGAACAGCCCGCGGCGCTCGTCGAACGCCCTCGCAACGAGCGCCTCGGTCAGCGACGGCAGCCCGAGCGCGAGCCGAGAAAGGATGTAAAGCACATTCGTGACCACCTCGAGGCAGACCGGTCCGCCGGCCGCCGCGATCCGGCGCAGGTCGTAACCAAGGCGGCGGTTGCGGTGCACCAGGAGCACGAACCCTGGTAGCCCGTGGGCCTCGTGACGCCAGATCGGGTCGAACTGATTTGAGGCGTCGAGCCCCGACTCGTCGGGCTGCACGATCCACAGCAGACCGTCGCCATCGAGATCGCGATTGGCAGCCAGCCACTCGTGCTGGCGCCGGATCCCGGCTTCGGCGCCGGGATCGCCGACCGCAATCCTCCACGCCCAGGCGAGTGCCGGCGGCTGGATGCTGGCCGTCATCGTCGCATCCTCGTCGAGCACGTTGTACGTGTAGCGGCGGCTGCCTGACAGCGGCTCGTTCCAGAAGATCGTGTGGCCGATGAAGCCGTCGTCGCGCTGGGCGGCGAGGAGCGACTCGAGCTCCCGCCGCGAACGCGCGCGATCGAAGTGCCGCCAGGCGATCGCCGCGAAGCACGAGTCCCAATACCACTGCCAGGGGTAGTGGCCCGGGCTGGGACAGGTGTAGGCGAAGTCGACGCCATCGCTAGCGCGGGTCCCCTGGCGCCAGTTCTGGAACAGGACGGTCCGGCACCGTTCGCGCACGGCTGGTAGCTGGTTATCAGTCGACATCCGGCCGGCCATGCTGGCATCCGAGCCGTGCGGAGTGTCGAACGCCCTCCACGGGCGTTTGCCAGACTGAGAAGCGCAGGGTGCTAGAACGCTAGTCGTGGATCAGCTCACGACAGGCGATGCGGGGCTGATGGGCTGGGTCCGCGGGCGCGAGCGCCAGTGCGCGCTGCTCGGTGCGGCCACGATCGCGTTCTCGAGCATTCTCGTGCGGCTCAGCCACGCTTCGCCCTCTACCGCCGCGATCTTTCGCTGCGCGTACGCGCTGCCGGTGCTGGCGCTGCTGGCGTTGTTTGAAGACCGTCGCTTCGGCTCGCGCTCGTTCCACGAGCGGCGCTTCGGCCTCGCCGCCGGGATCTTCTTCGCCGCCGACCTGCTGCTCTGGCACAACTCGATCCTCTACGTCGGCGCCGGGCTCGCGACGGTGCTCGCCAACATTCAGGTGGTGCTCGTGCCGCTGGTCGCGTGGGCGGTCCTGTCCGAGCGTCCCGGCGTTCGCGTGCTTGCCGCGCTGCCGATCGCGCTGCTGGGGGTGCTGCTGATCTCCGGTGTGCTCGAGCACGGTGCCTACGGGCGCGATCCGACGCGAGGGACCCTGTTCGGGATCGGTGCCGGGATCGCGTACGTGGGCTTCCTGCTGCTGCTCCGCCACGGTGGTTCTGACTTGCGGCGGCCCGCAGGTCCGCTGTTTGACGCGACCGCCGTCGCGTGCGTGCTGTGTGTCGCGGCCGGCCTGGTGATTGGCGACGCGCGGCTGGTGCCGAGCTGGCCCTCGGCCGGCTGGCTGATCGTCCTCGCGTTCACCTCCCAGGTCGTCGGCTGGCTGCTGATCGGAACCTCCCTGCCGCGGCTGCCGGCGGCGATGACGTCCGTGCTACTGACCATTCAGCCGGTCGGCTCGGTCGCGCTGGCGGCGCTGATCCTCGGCGAGTCCCCGACTCCCCTGCAACTGCTGGGTGTGCTCCTGGTGCTGGCGGCGCTGCTGGTTGCCGCACGCGCCCGACGCGAGCGGGCGGTGGTCGGCGGCCAGCGCGTCGAGCGCCCGTTCGCTCGCAAGCGCGGCCGGCGGACGGCCTCAGAGCCTGCGCGGACCTGAATCACGCTGCTCGGTGAGCCAGCTGTCGATCAGCCAGCCGGCGATCGAGAACCCGCCGCGCGGGGTCGTCAGCTGCTCGACCTCCGGAGCGCTGAACCAGCGCGCCTCGACTATCTCGCTGCGCTGAACCTCGATGTCGCCGGACACGTACCGGGCCCGGAAGCCGACCATCAGCTGGCCCGGGAACGGCCATGGCTGCGAGCCGAAGTATGTGATCGCGCCGACCTCGACGCCGGTCTCCTCGCGGACCTCGCGCTCAACGGCCTGCTCGAGCCGCTCGCCGATCTCGACGAAACCGGCCAGGGTCGAATAGGCGCGCGTGACCCGCCGCCGCCCCCAGGCGAGCAGCGCCTCCTGATCGTTGTCGCCCCGCGTCACGAGCACGATCACCGCGGGCGTCAGGCGCGGATAGACCGACAGGCCACAGTTCGGGCAGCGGCGCTCCCGCTCGGCTGGCTGCGGCACCGTCTCGGTCGCGCAGCGGCCGCAAAAGCGATGGTCACGGTCCCAGGCGACGACCTGCACCGCGCGGCTTGCGAGTGACCAGTCCAGCTCGGAGACCCGGCCGTAGATCTCGCGAAGGCCGGTCCGGGTCACCGCGGCGGGCGGCTGCGAGCCGTCGACGTCGATCGCGACCACTGCCTGGTCGCCAACCGAACCGAGCATGTGCCGGCGGCCATCGACCGGTTCGGACGGAAACTCGACCAGGTCGCCGCCGTTGACGATCAGCAGCTCGCCGTCCTGGACGGCGAGGTAACGCGGTGGCCCGGGGAAATTCGAGGCCGGTTGCATATGGGGTTGAAAGCCGTCGTTCACGGCCCGAATGACGATAGCCGGGCTAAGTGAGGGCCCCTGGGTTCAGCGCACCGCTCACGATCGTGGCGCTGTATCTCGGCACGATCACCAGATACCCGTGCCGTCCAGAGGTTGCGATCTCGCCAGATGGGTGCCCGTGCCACCGTCCGTCGTGCCCGATCCACTGCCCATCGAGCGTCACACCCGACAGCGATCGCGGCGACCGCGCGAGCAGCCGCTGCACCGATGCATCACCGTGCGTCGGTTCGTCGAGGCGCGCGCGCACGTCGCGACGTCCGTCGTTGACCAGCACGACGTTGAGGTGGTCGCCGCCGCTCTCGACCGCCCAGGCGTGGATACCCAGCGAGTTCCTGGCGCGCAGGTGGAGCGGCACCAGTCGCGGATGCGAGCCGAGCACGCGCACGAACGTGAGCAGGCCGTAGAAGAGAGGACGCGCGACGAGTCCGCTCGAGTTGACCGCGAACGGCGCGTTGATCGTGTCCGCCCGCGTGTGGATGTTGACGCCGTTGACGCCCGCTCGCAGGAGGTCGAACAGCACCTCGGGCGCCCACAGCGCGGTCGCGAACGCGTCGCTGACGCCCGGCCGGCCGCCGCAGTTGACCGAGTTCAGCTCGCTCAAGCGGAATCGAAGCCCCGCGGTGTGGGCGGCACGGATGCCGATTGCAAGGCTGGCGGCGATCCCGGCGGTGGCGTGCTGGCTGAGCAGACGCGCAATCGTCGGGTACCGCGCCGACCGGCGGTGCACGCACCCCGAGTACACGTAGCTGTGGGCGGTGACGGTCGCCAGCGCCGCCGGACGGTCTGCGAGTAGGGCTGAGATCCAGCGTTCATGCAGGCGCGGATTGGCCAGCGCGGGTCCGAGCAGCGGCACGCCCGGGGCGACCGCGTGCAACGCGGCGGCGTAGGCGCGGAAGTCGGCGGCGTAGTCGGCGGCCGTCAGCGCGGGGGGTAGTCCGGGATCGGCGACCAGCTGGCCGGCCGTCTCACCCACCCAGGCGGCACGGCGGTAGATGTCCGGCTCGTTGCCGACCTCGAAGCCGATAATGCTCTTGTGCGGCAGGACCGCCTCGGCGGCGCGAGCCCATGCGGCCGCCAGCGTCGGGGAACTCGTGATCAGGTTCAGGTCGATGATCACGCGCAGTCTGAGCTGGCGTACGACCGTTGCCAGCAGCGTCGCCCACTTCGGAGTGACCGGGTAAGCCCACGCGGGCAGGGCGTCGCGGTGCGGGTCCCAGAACGCCCGATCGGCAGAATCCCCGCCGACCCGGAGTACCAGCGGGCCGTCGCCCGCGACGTGGAGGAGGGCCACCGCGCGCTCGAACAGCCGCAGACGGCTCGCGTACAGCGGCAGCGCCCAGTACTCGGTTGACAGGCCGAGATACGAGCGCGGCACGGCGCGCGTGGTCGCGCCCGGAGCGATCGTCACGGTCGCACGCGGGATGCGCGGTTGGTCGGAATCGGCGAGATCGACGTTGCTGAGGATCGCGACCGCCGCGAACGCGACGACCGTGACGAGCGCGAGCGAATAGCTGCGGCGTGCGACGGATTCCCGGAGGCGCGCCAGGGTACCGCTGTTCCCCGCTCCTGGGCTCACGTTGGTGCAGCAAACCACGCCGGCCGCGAGCCCTCAACACTCCCTAAGCGTCGTCTAACAGGAAAGTCCAATCAGCCAATCATCGCGTCCGCGGTTACCCAGATTTGGGCACCGGGAGGCGACGGTGTCTAAGACCTGACAGCCGGCTCGGCTGGCTGCGGGTGCGCGGGCGAGGTGGCCGGCGGCGCCACGCGTGCGGCGCCGGTTTCGAAGTCTTTGGTGCGGATCAGGACGAACGTCAACGCCGACGCGACGATCGCCAGGACCGCGCCGACTAGGAACACGTCGTTGAGGCCGGCGACGAAGCCGGCTCGCACGGCGTGAACGGCAACCGGCCGAGCCTGGGCCGGCAGTTTCGCGAGCCCGGCCGCCGGCCCGTTGCCCTGAGCGACGCCGGACGCGATCGCGTGCGCCGTGTGCGCGCCGACCAGCCGTGAGTGAGTCAGCAGCGCTTGAACGTTGGTGCTCACCGTGTGCGCGAAGATCG
>JBKQJQ010000377.1:0-9155 GCA_052147875.1 Solirubrobacteraceae bacterium
CGCGACATCGAGCAGGCTGAACCCCTGTGTCGTGTGGTAGGTCGTGACTCCGAGAATCGAGCGCTCCACGACCACGTGGCTCAGACGCACGCCGTCCGGCGCCCGCGGCGGCGGTACTTCCGGCCGAGCCGGCCGTAATCGGCGAGATCCGGATGGAACCGGTCCGGACGAAACCGGTCCGGACGACGTCTCCAGCCGCGACCCAGGGGTGCCTCGACTAACTGCACCTCAGATGCAGTTACTCGCATCACCACCGACGGGCTGACCCACGCTTCCCCGGGTCACGGCGCAAGCTACGGCGAGACCCGGACTCGAACCGTCCGGACGACGTCCCCGGTCACGGCACGGACGCCATGTCACGGCACGGACGCGATAACGCAAACGATGGCGAGACCCGGACTCGAACCGGGGACACCACGATTTTCAGTCGTGTGCTCTACCAGCTGAGCTATCTCGCCCTGGCGCGGCGATCAGAGCCCAGGCACTGCTCGTCGTGGTCCCGATTTCCGGGTTCGCGTAAAGTGGCAATCGTGGATAAGCGCTCTCTGGCGCAAGCGCTCCGTTCGCTACGAATGGAGCGGGGGCTGACGCTGAACGACGTCGCAGCGGCGACCACTATCTCAAGCTCGTTCCTCTCGCTCGTCGAGCAGGGCCGCTCCGATATCACGATCAGCCGCCTGCTCAGGCTCGCGGAGTTCTACGACGTCGAAATCACCGAGCTGATCGCCGGCGACATCAGCACCCCGCCAGACCCGATAACGATCCTCCGGCCCGATCCCGACAACGTGATCCACTCCGACGCCGAAGCGGTTGATGTCTACGGGTTGGCCGGCGACACGCGATGGACCGTGGTGCCGGTTCTCGCCATTCACGAGCCCGGAGGCCCCGGCATTGAGGTCAACGACGAGCACGAGCGGGAAGCTCTCCTGTTCGTGCTGGAGGGTACCTTCGAGCTGACCTTTGAAGAGCGCGAGCCGATCCGGTTGCGCAAGGGCGAAGGAGCGGTCTACAGAAGCTTCGCGCCGTACCGCGTGCGCAACGTCAGCAAACGCATCGGCCGCATCCTCGCGGTCGGACTACACGCGCCGGTTGGACGAAGCGACGCTCTTAGTGGCCGGCGTAGCAATCAGCGCCGACCGGCAGCCATACGCTGACAGTTGGGCTCGCGCGCTCGTCGCGTTTTCGCTTCGCTAGCGACTTGAGCTCGATATCGCAGCCCCTTGTCGGTCGACCACCAGAAGTCGCCTCGAGGCGGTGCTCAGAGCCCCGGCGAGGTGCAGGCGGTAAGCGCGCCCCTCAGCAATCCTGTTCCTAATCGGCAGGCATTGACGCTGCGCCGCTCGGGCAGACCGAGCTCGCCCACCGTGCGAGCGTGCGCCGCCAGCGACTCGGTTCGTGACCGTTACAGGTACCACAAGTGGGGCGCGGCCCCGGGGTCGTCAGCCTCACGTGATTCTGAACTTGCCCTTCATTCCAAGCGCCGCGTGGCCTGGGACGGTGCAAAGGTACGGGTACAAGCCTGCCTTCGTGAATGTGACGGTGATGCTTGTGCTCTTACCGGGCGCGATCATCTTGCTCGTCACACCATTGATCTTGAAGTCGTGCCGGACTTTGCCCTTGTTGATGATCCTGAAGGTCACCTTGCCCGGCTTGGCGCTGTTCGTCGAGAGCTTGAATTTGAAATCGATTGCGGTGACGTTGACAGTCGCCGACGCGGCATGCGCCGCGGCCCTCGCCTGGACCAGCGCAGGTGTCGCGATCGCAAACAGCGCGAAGGCAGCTGCCACCGCTACGGTAGCCCGGTGAACGGCACGTCGTGACATCGATCCTCCTATCAGCATGGTGGACAGCGCCACCGGCGTAGTGTTTGACCCACGCAGGGCTATCGACGACCCGCCGAGGGTCGCACATCCGCAACTGACGACAACTCGATCCGAGCTTTCATCCTCATGCCGCCAAGGATTCGAAGTTCTTCGCTATATGGTGAGCGCCGTACCAGGCCACCGCCTGAAGCGTCTCCGTCGGGTTGTAGCCGGTCGCATTGGGGAATGTCGAGGCGCCCATGATCGCCAGGTTCGGCACCTCGTGGGAGATGCTGTATTTGTTGACGACAGACGTATCCGCATCGTGTCCCATCACAGTACCGCCGTACGTGTGCGAGTAGACCGGAATGACCGTCGGAGTGCCTCCGCCCCATATCTCTGAGACTCCCGCAGCTTCAAGGATGGGCTTCATCTTCTCGGTGAGGTAGGCCGACATATTCTTCTCGTTGTCATAGACGTCGAAGGTCAGTCGGGTCACCGGAACACCCAGGTCGTCCTTCTTGACCGGGTCGAGATCGATGAAGTTTGCTTCGTAGGCCAGCGTCTCCATCTGCGCCCCGAGGCTGACTATCGAGCCCGCATTCTCATGCAGCCACTGTTTGTACGCCGAGCCCCACAAACCGACCGAGGGCGGAACATTGACCGCCTGGCCGATCGGCATCGAGTAGCACGCAGTCGAAATGCTGGCTCCGCGAATGAAATCAAGACCCACGTGATCGAAGTTATCTCCATTGAAGTCGTCGATGACGGTCCCCTGCGAGGCGGTGCCGGCCCAGATATTCAGTTCCTTGCCCGGAAGCACCCCGTTGACACCCGTCGTCACCTGCGCGATGTAGCCCTTCCCGACCTGCCCGTGATTGTTGGACAATCCCTTCGGATGCGCCTTCGATTTCGACAGCAGCAGCAGGCGGTTGTTCTCGAACACGTACGTTCCCACGATCACGAAGCGAGCGGGTTGTTCGTGGATTCTCCCTCTGTGGTCGAGATACTTGACGCCGCTGACACGACCGTGCCGGTCAGTCATGATCTCCATCACCCTCGAGTTGGGTCGGATCTCCAACTTGCCGGTCTTCTCGGCCTCCGCGATCGAGGTAACGAGCGTGCTCGACTTTGAGTTATTCCAGCAGCCATAGCCGGTGGTGCAAAAACCGCAGTAGCTGCACGCGGGCCGACCCTTGTACTCCCGGCTGAGAATCGCCGATGGCTGGGGAAACGGGTGATATCCGCCCTGCTTCATCGCGCCCGACATCAGCTCGCCGAGTCCGAACTGCTGCAGCGGCGGGTTCGGAAAGCCACGCGAGCGCGGTGCCTCGAATGGGTTCGCCCCAGCCCGACCCGAGACCCCGAGCTGGTACTCGACCTTGTCGTAAAAGGGCTCGAGGTCGTGGTAACCCAGCGGCCAGTCCCTGACGCGCGCGCCCGGCGGCAGCGCCCCGGTTCCGTACCGCTTGACCGTCTCGGAGTGGATCGCGAAGTCGCTCTCCAGAAACCGCCAGTACTGGGCGGTGAAGTGAACCGATGATCCACCCACGCAGTTAGCCATGCCGACAGCGATCGGGGCACTGGTCGGCGTGTCCACGTTGGGCCGCCAGGTCGGGATCTCGCGGTTGAACTTCGGGCCGCCAAGGCTGTTGCGAATCGAGAAGTCCTCGCCGATCTCGTCGAGTCGCTTGAGGAAATCGTTGTTGTTCAGGCGCGGCCCGGCCTCGAGCCCGACTACGTCCAAGCCTGCCTGCGCGAGCACATATGAAGCGATGCCACCGGCCGCACCCAAGCCGACGATCACGACGTCCTTCTTAGACAGGCGGGCCATTGTAGGGCTTACCTCCATAGGATCGCGCCGTCTTGTTCGACGGCTTTACATTCGCGTTGATCTTCTGGTCGGCGGCCGTTGTGACGAGCTGAATTCCCGGATAGCCGATCAGCGTCCACCCGGCGAGGTTCTGATTACCGCCGTACATCGGGTCGCCGAACATTCCCTCGCGCATGTGCTCGAGCAGAAGCTGGAATAACCCCTGGACGGTGGTTGCCTCCGACGCCGGAATGCCCGGCGGCGTCCCGGTCTCGAAGGCGCTCAGCAGCGAAATCTGTTCTGCAGCCGGCAGCGCGCTGAACGACGACGCGCCCATCGTCTGGGCGGCAGTATCGAACATCGGTAGGAAGCTCTGATAGGCCGGCAACAGCGGCTTGTACGAACCAGCCAGAGACCGGTCGATATATGTCGGCACACCGGCCTCAACCGCGCCCGGACCGAGCGAATCAGCCGGCAACAACTGCGTCAATACCGCCGTCAACGTAGCTAACTCCGCCGCGGTCAAAGCCACCGGCGCAGACGCCGCCAACGCCGACGCCGACTCGAGCAAGCCCGAGCCGCCGACCGCTGCGGCTGCGGTAAGACCACCGGCTACCCCGGCAGACCGCTCGAGAAAACGCCTTCGTGTAAGGCCCGACCACTCGTCAACCGGCGAGGATTCTCTCTCCGTCACCTCAACCTCCCTCTCTCTCCTGCGGCCACTCTCGTGGATCGCGTGCGCCACTATACTGGCCTCGCAGTCGAGCCGCAACCAACGGAACCCACACGCGGACGACCTCAGGCACGAGTACCCCCCACGATCCGCGGTGGCTCGATGCGAGTGCTATTGATCGAAGATCATTCGACGCTTGCCGCAACGGTGGCGGGGGGTTTTGCATCGTGTTGGGACGGCCGTTGATCTTGCGTTCGATACGCGGAGACGTTTACTCGTGCCGCGGTTGTCGACGACGACGTCGCAGTGCTGGACCGCGATCTTCCCGTTGTGCACGGCGACACGGTCGCTTGTGGCCGACGGACGCGAGTGGCGTGTCTTGTTGTTGACGGCCGACAGTGCGCGGTAGTTTTCACATGGGCGAGCTCGTCGGTCGACCGTTTCGGGGCCGAGCTGTTATCGCGGCCGGTCTGCTCGCGGTTGCAGGCCTTGCGCTGCTGCCCGACGCGGCGTCGGCGCACGCATACCCGATCAGCTCGAGCCCTCGGGTTGGTGCCGTCGTCCGATCCTCTCCGACACGGGTCACAGTGACCTATGACGAGGGGGTCAGCGTCCCGTCGCTCGGCGTGTACAACGCCGCCGGTAGGCGTGTCGACTCGGGAATCGTCACGCATCCGGTCGGCGATACGATCGCGGTGACGATCCCGCATCGCCTCGGCGTCGGTACATATACCGTCGCGTGGCGGGTGACCTCGGCTGACACCCACGTCGTCCACGGGGTGTTTACGTTCTCGGTCGGGAGACGCGAGAGTGCGGGCGCGATCGCGGCTAAGCTGCTCGCGCGTGGGCAGGTACCGGGCGGGATTGCGTTCGGCTTCGGGGCGGTCCGATTCGGCAATCTGCTGTTGCTCCTCCTTTGCTGCGGCGGCGCGTCGGCGCTGGTGCTGGTCCTACGCGATGCCCCGGCCGACGTCCGCCGCATTCTGCTGCGCGCCCTCACCGTCTTGGCATCGCTGCTGGTGCTTCTCGCCGTGCTAGGCCTGGCATTCGAGGCGGCCGAGGACAGCGGCTCGGGCCTATTGGGAGGTTTCGGCGCCGGTACGCTTGCGGTGGTTCGGCAACAGCGGTTCGGCGAGGTGTGGCTGGTGCGCGCGTGGCTGGCTTTGCTGTTCGCGCTCTTTTCATTGAGCCTTCAGTTCGGCGGTCGGCGCTGGCGCACCGCGCGTGAGATCGCACTGGCGCTGATAGGCGTATGCCTCGTACTGACCGCCACGGCGGCCGGCCACGCGATCGTGGGTGGTCCGGGGGCGTTCATCGCCGACGGCGCGCACATCACGGCGGCCGCAGCATGGCTTGGTGGGTTGGTTTTCGTCCTGGCTGCCGTTGCGGTGAGTCCCGCGCGTGTCCGCTGGCCGCTGGCGATGCGGAGCGTGCCGAGGTTCTCGCTGCTCGCGACCGTCGCGGTCGCAGTCCTCGGCGTCGCCGGTGTCATAAGCGCATACCTTGAGGTCGGTGCCTGGCGGGGGCTGTGGGACACGACCTACGGTTTGCTGATCCTCGCGAAGATCGCGCTCCTCCTGCCGTTGTTGGCGCTGGGGGCGTTCAACAACCGTATCTCGGTGCCGGCGCTGAAATCCGGCGCCGCCACGCCCGCCGTCCGCAGCCGGTTCGTGCGATCGGCTGGACTCGAGGTCGTGCTGCTGGCGGTGGTCGTCGGCGTGACGGCAGCGCTGATCGGCGAAGCACCAGCCAAGAACACTGTGGCCGGGCCGGAGATCGCCAGGCGGGCTGGTGTCGTGACAAGCAGCACGGCCAGTCCGTGGACGGCCACCGTGAGGGTGTCGCCTGCAGCGAGCGGCTACGACACGCTGGACATGTCGGTGACCAACAAGCATGGCAAGGCGCCCGCGATCGGCGAGGTCGATCTGGCGGCGCATCCGCCTGAGCTGGTCTTCCGCCGGTCAACCTGAACGTCGTGCAGCTGTCGCCCACCCGCTTCCGGCTCCCGAAGGTGCTCACCGTCGCGCTCCTGGCCGGTGTCCTTGGCCCGTTGCTGGTCGCCGTCCGCGTCCCGTCCGCGGCGCTCGCCGATGGCGACCCCGCCAGCGACGTCCTGCTGGGCTCGAACGTCTTCTATCCGTTCGACCCGCCGGTGTCGCCATCGGCACAGCGGACGCTCAACGCAGTGACCGCCGCCGCGCAGAAGGCCCGCGTCAAGGTCAAGGTCGCACTGATCGCGGCGCCCACGGACCTTGGCGTGATCCCCAGCCTGTTCGGTAAGCCCCAGGAATACGCCGACTTCCTCTACCGGGAGATCACGTTTCTTGGTCCGCAGCGGCTGCTGGTCGTGATGTCCGACGGGTACGGCACCCAGGGGCTCACGCCTGCAGCGCAGAAGGCCGTGGCCGCGCTGCCCAACCCAGCGGGCAAGACGAGCACCGATCTCGCCCAGGCGGGGGTGGTCGCCGTGGCACGGATCGCGGCCGCGGAGGGACACCCGATCCAGGCGGGCAGCGGCGTGCCCTCAGTGGGCTCCCAGAACAGCGGCGGCGGCTCGACCACGCCGATCCTGATCGGGCTCGTGGCGGCCGCGGTCGTGATCACGGGTGGGGTTCTCGCGCTCAGGCGCCGCCAGCCGGTCGCGTCGCGCGCGGGCACGGCTGGAGCAAGCTGGGACGTGGCAACTGGCGATGACGGTCCTGACCAACCTCACCGAATGGCTGACACGGCTCCCCGTCAGGATCCAGGCGGGTGGCCGGAGATGAGCGCAACGACCGTCAACCGCCCGTGGCTGGTCGTCCAGCTTGGCCTGATCGCCGCCGCCTTAGCGGCGGTGATCGTTTTCACGGTGATCACGCCCGCTCCTCCGCCGCCACACTTCACTCCGGCTACGCTGGGAGACCAGCCGCCCGGCGCGGTGGTGCTCGCCGAGGAGGACGGGGGCCTCGCGGTGGGGCTCGCGGCCGCACCGCGCCGCGGCCAGCTGCTGATGGTCGCGACGGTGTTTGGACAGAGCGGCGGCGGCGCCGCGAAGCTTCACACCAGGATCGTGATCACGACGCACGGCGGCCAGCGCATGACCGCGGAGGCGACCGCCTGCACCGCGGGATGCTACGAGGCGGTTTTCGACACGGCCGCGATCCCAGAGCGCGCATCGGTCACATTCAACGGCGGCGGCCGCGTGGACTTCAGCTTCCCAGCCCACGGGCCGAGTGCGTCGGCGCTCGAGCAGGTACGGGATGCCGAGGCCGAGTACCGCCGGCTTCGCTCGCTGGTCACGCACGAGCGGCTGGCGTCGGATCCCACAGAGGTCGTCTACACGACCTACTACGCGGTCGCGCCCCACAAGCTTCGCTTCGACGTACGTGGCGGAGACGACACGGTCATCATCGGGAACCGGCGCTGGGACCGCGCGCCCGGTCGGAGGTGGCAGGCCTCTCCGCAGGAGCCAATCACGCCGATCGTCGCGTACTGGACACCACTAGTCCAGGACGCGACGATCCTCGGCGCCGCGATCGTGCAGGGCCAGGCCTGCTGGGTGATCGCGTTCGCCGACCCGCAGACACCGGGGTTCTTCACGATCTACGTCGACAAGTCGACCCATCGCACCCTGGAGCTGGAGATGACCGCCGCCGCCCACTTCATGCACCACATCTACGGCCCGTTCAACGCACCGCTAAAGATTCAACCGCCAGAGCCGCCGGCGTCCCGGCCGTAGCCCTGGCGTTGCACGCTGAAATCGTCCGACGAGCACAACAGGTTTGCAGCGCTTTCCTTGATGCGAGAGCCGGACTCGAACCGTCCGGACGACGTCTCCAGCCGCGACCCAGGGGTGCTTCGACTAACTGCACCTCAGATGCAGTTACTCGCATCACCCCCGACGGGCTGACCCATGCCACCGGTCACGGCCCAAGCTACGGCAAGACCCGGACTCGAACCGTCCGGACCACGTCCCAACCGTCCGGACCACGCCCCCGGTCACGGCACGGACGCCAAAACACAAACGATGGCGAGACACGGACTCGAACCGTCCGGACGACGTCCCCGGTCACGGCACGGACGCCAAAACGCAAACGATGGCGAGACCCGGACTCGAACCGGGGACACCACGATTTTCAGTCGTGTGCTCTACCAGCTGAGCTATCTCGCCCTGGCGCGGCGATGCTAGCGGCTGCGTGCGAACGTGGCGAGCACGCGAGCGGGCGGAAGAGCGAGGGGCACACCCTTCCGCCCGCGGCGTGATGCGCTTCTAGCTGCGAGCAATCCCGGCATCACCCGCCGCGCGCATCAAGCCCTGCGTGAATGGCGCCGCGAGTGACGGGGGCTGCGTGACGACCGGCGGGTCGACTGAGTCGCAGAGGCGCCAGTCGAGGTGGTCGTCGTGGCGCTCGTGGTGCTGGTGCTCGTCGTTCCGCCGGTCGTGCCCGTCCAGGTCGTCCCGGTGCTGCTCCCCGGGTCGCCGGGACCGGTGCACGCCCAGGCGACGCCTCCGCCACATGCGAGCGAGGCCACGGATGCCAGTACGGCGACGGTACTGCGGTGGATCCTCATCGTGAGGGAACCTCCTTGGGTTTGGATGCCCTCAAGACCCGCCTGCTCGGGCAGGCCTCACGGCCACCGCGTAAGAACAACGTAGGAGTTCAATCCGAGGGAGAGACCGCGAACGAGTCAAACAGCACCGGCCGCCTTCGAACGACCGTGTTGTAGGCGACCGTGGCGCCCTCCCGGCGACAGCTCACTGTGAGGAACCCGAACGCCTGGTGCTGGTAGGCCTCGAGCGTCAGCTCGGACAGACCCGCGAACGAGGCCGGGACATCGGGGACGTCGTACCCAAGGCCGTGCAACTCGGGAAAGCCGCCGCTACCGG
>JBKQJQ010000378.1:0-3069 GCA_052147875.1 Solirubrobacteraceae bacterium
GCGTCTCGTGCACGAGCCGCGCGTTCTCCAGCGCAACGCTGAGGCTGCCGGCGAGTGCCGTCAGGAGCTGCTTGTCAGACTCGCTGAACGCGTGCTCGCGATCGACATTCTGGAGCGAGATCACGCCGCGCGGCTTACCGCCGGTGGCGAGCGGGACGACCAGGGCCGACCTCGGCCACTCGCCGGCCACAAGCACGCTCCCGTACCGTTCGGCCTCGGCCGCGAGATTCTCGCCGATCAGCAGCGGCTCGCGCGTATCCAGCACGTGCTTCGAGAAGCCGAGCGGCGGGGCCGGCTCGCCCTGGAGGCGCTCGCCGCGTTCGATGATGTACGGGAAATGCTGGAGCCCTGTCGCCTCGTCGAGGGTCGAGATCGATGCGACCTGCGCGTCGAAAACCTTCTGGAGCTTGTCGCCGACGAGGTCGTAGATCGCCTGTTGGTCGAGCTCGCTCGCGATCGACTCCTGAACGCTATTGATCAGCGCGAGCTCCGCGTTCCGCTGCCGCGTCTCGTGGACGAGGCGCGCGTTCTCGAGCGCGACGCTGAGGCTGGCGGCGAGCGTCTCCAGCAGCTGCTGGTCGTCCTCGCCGAACGCGTGCGTGCGGTCCGCGTTTTGCAGCGAGATCACTCCAGTCGCGCGCCCGCCGACGACGAGTGGGACGAAGAGCGCCGCCTTGACCGGCTCCCCGCTGAGCACATGCGGGTTGCCATAGCGCTCCGCCACCTCGGGCGCGAGCTCCGCGATCATCAGCGGTTCGCGGGTCTCCATCACGTGCTTGCGGAAACCGATCAGCTCGATCGGCTCGTCCGGGAAGCGCACGCCGCGTTCGATCGCGTACGGGAAGTGCAACACGCCGGAGGTCTCATCGTAGATCGCGATGTCGACGACCTGCGCGTCGAAGACGTCGCGGATCCTGTCGCCGACGGCGTCGTAGATCGCCTGCAGCTCGAGCTCGCCGGCGAGCGCTTCCTGGACGCTGTTGATCAGCGCGAGCTCTGCGTTGCGCTGGCGCGTCTCCTCGATCGCCCGCGCCCGCGAGAGGGCGGCGCCGATATGCTGACCGACGAACGCGAGCAGCTCCTCATCGTGCTCCGAATAGCGAACGTTCGGCCGGTACGACTGCACGCCGAGGACACCGACCGTGCCGCCGTGCTCGGCCGTGAGCGGAACCCCCATCCAGTCCTCGGCCAGATCGCCGATCAGGTCTATCTCGCCGAGCTCGGTGAGCTCCTCGATCCGCTCTCTCGAAAGGTGCTGTCTCTTTCCCGTCCGGAGCACGTAGGCGGTCGCACCCCGCGCGTCGCCACTGCCGAACTGTTCCCACCTGTTCGGATCGGGCACGTCGGAGTCGACCTCGTCGACGAAATACGGCCAGCTGATCAGCCGGCGCTCCTCGTCGTAGAGCGCGATATAGAAGTTGCTCGCGTACATGAGCTCGGCGACGACACCGTGGATCGCCCGGTAGAACTCCTGCAGGTCGCGGGCCGCGCTCGCTAGCTCGGCGATCCGGTACAGCCCCTCCTGCACCTTGGCGGCGTTCGCGCGCTCGGCTTCGACGGCCTCGAGCCGTGCCAGCCGGCGGCGCACCTCGGCGAGCTCGGAAGAGCCGTCGGGGGCGGGACTCATCTCGCGTCGATTCCGAGGCTGGGCATGACGGGAGTATCCCGCGGGGCCGAGAAGCCGTCCAGGCGCGCTTTGGACCACGGTCGGCAATGACATAGGCAACGCGTCGTCGGCGACGACGCAAAGCGCGGTGGACCTGGCTTCCGCAACCGCCCAAATTCGAGCGCGAGATATTGGCGGCAACGAGCCCGGCGTGGGTTCTGCTTTGTCGCCGCTCGGGGAGCCAGCGACTGGCTCCCGCTCTGTCGGCGCGTCGAGCCGAAGCAGGAGTCGCGGGCTGGAGCGTCGGCGACGTGGAGATGGCTGAGCCTTCGTGGAAGGAGCACTGAGTGGCGATGATCGCTTTTCGCGCATCGCGATCGTTCGGGCGGTCGAGCTGGGACGTTGCATTCGTTGAGAAGCACTCGTCCGGCTCGCCTGAGTATTCTTCGCGGCTGGCGGTCTGGCTCTCTTCCCGCCGACCATCGTGGGGGTCGTCGTCGCCGACGTGCTCAGGTCGAACCTAATGCCTCAGCGCTCCTGGGTGCTCATTCGGCCCTTGCCAGCGCCTCGGCTCGCTGCCGCAATTGGGCGCTCGCATCCGTGCTCGCGGTTGGGTGCGCTGAATCGCGTTTTGACCTTCAGTAGATATCCCCTAGGGGAGTCAGCCGATCGCACGGTTGCGCTGCGCGGCGGGAACGAGTTAGAAAAGGAGGATTCGACGACCTCGGAGGTGAGGACATGAGAAATGCGCGAATGACCGGCACGGCGGGGGTGGGGGATCAGATTGAAGCGCGCGGACTGCATGGTCGGCCGTCGCGGCGCGGGAAGGTGGTCGGGGTGCTGGGCAGCGCGGGCCACCAGCACTATCGTGTTCGGTGGGATGACCAGCACGAGTCGATCGTCTATCCAAGCGACGGCGTGATCATCACTGCGCGGGCGACTGGCCGAGGTGCGTTAGCCAAAGAGAGTGACTAGCTGACAGCTCCGTGTGGGCCGGAGATCCGTGGCTGATCACCAATGGCGAGCGCGCCGTGGTCTTGCGGCCGCGCTGCTGGGTATGGGGGACAAGCCTGGACTTGTTGTCGAGGCGGCCAACGAGGTGTGGGACTCATCGCGGCTGTCGCAGCGCGCTGCGTCATGTCCTTGACAGAACGTTATGCGGATCGCCCGTCTTTGCACGCGGTCTGAAGGCCATGTGTGCGATCGTGATGGGCGTGATGTGATCAACGGCGAGCGGAGCAGCGGATGAGCGCGGGCAAGATTGGCGAGGTGGAGCAACGATCGGGCGACCGGGCCGACGGATTGGCGAGCCGGAGCACGCTGACGGTGATCGACAACCGCACGGGAGAGCGGTCGGAGTTGCCGATCGAGCGCGGCGCGATCCGCAGCTCGCAGCTCGGACGTCAGGCGGGTGGGCTCGCGCTGTACGACCCGGGGCTCTCGAGCACGGCCGTGTGTCGCAG
>JBKQJQ010000379.1:0-2604 GCA_052147875.1 Solirubrobacteraceae bacterium
GCCGAGGAGACCGGAGCGGCGAGCTCGCAGCTCGCGCGGGCCTACGCGGTCGCGCGCGAGGTGTTCGAGATGCGGTCGTTCTGGAACGAGGTCGAGGGACTCGACAACAAGATCCACGCTGGTACCCAGCTCGACATGCTGATCGAGGGCCGGCGGCTGGTCGAGCGGGCGACCCGCTGGCTGGTGCGCGCCTATCCGCAGCCGATCGAGATCGAGGCGACCACCGCCCACTTCCTGCCCGGCGCGAGGATGCTCGCCGACGCTCTGCCGGGTGTGCTCGAGGGCCTTGACGCGGAGGCATTCGAGCACCGCCTACACGAGCTTGGCGAAGCTGGTGTGCCGGCCGCCCTCGCGCACCGGGTGGCGAGCATGCAATCGGTGCTGTATGTGTTCGACATCGTCGAGGACGGTTTGGTGACCGAGCGCTCGCAGCCCGAGGTGATGGCGACCTACTTCAAGCTCGGGTCGTTGCTCGGGATCGACTGGCTGCGCGACCGGATCCTCGAGCTGCCGCGCGCCGACCGCTGGCAGGCGCTGGCGCGGGCGGCGCTGCGCGACGATCTCTATCGCCTGCACCGTTCGCTGACTCGTGACGCGCTGCTGGCGGCCGGCAGCGACAACGGCAGCCGCTCGATCGACGTCTGGCGGGCGGACAACGAGGAGGCGGTCGAGCGGGCGCTGAAGGTCCTATCCGACATCAAGGCCTCGGGCAGCTACGACACGACGACGCTGCCGGTGGCGCTGCGCGAACTCAAAGGGCTCGCGCGCGACGACTCACACCTGTAGCGTCGAGGCTGCCGAGCGCCGGTGGGCGCCTGGAAGCTATCGTCTGCGAACGATGGCGTCCGTGAAGACAAGCGTTACACCGCTGCCCGAGTCCCGAGTCCGGGTACAGGCCGAGGTCCCGGCCGAGGAAGTCGAGCGCCGGGTCCAGCAGACCGCCAAGAAGCTCGGTGGTCAGATGCGGGTGCCCGGGTTCCGCAAGGGCAAGGTCCCGCCGACGGTCGTGATCCGGAGGCTCGGGCGCGAGACCGTCCTCGACGAAACACTGCGGAGCTCGCTCGGCGAGTGGTATGTCGACGCGCTCGACGGCGCCGGAATCGCGCCCGTCGGGGATCCGGAGCTCGACGTTGGCGAGCTGCCGGCGGAGGGCCAGCCACTCGAGTTCTCGATCGAGATCGGCGTGCGCCCCCGTGCCACGTTGGGCACCTACAAGGGGCTCGAGATCGGTCGCCGCGAACCAAAGGTGGACGACAGCGCGATCGACGCCGAGGTCGACGCCCTCCGCGACCGGCTGGCGACGCTCGAGACCGCTGAGCGCCCCGCGGAGAACGGAGATCACGTCGTGATCGATTACGTCGGCAGCGTCGACGGCGAGCTCTTCGACGGTGGCGAGGGGCGCGATCAGCTGATCGAGCTGGGTTCGGGACGCCTGATCCCGGGCTTCGAGGAACAGCTGGTGGGTGCCACGGCGGGTGACGAGCGCACGATCGAGGTCACGTTCCCGGAGAGTTATCCGGGCGAGCTCGGCGGTAAGGCGGCGCAGTTCGACGTCAAGGTCTCAGAGATCAAGGCCAAGCGGCTGCCCGAGATAGACGACGAGTTCGCCGCAGAGGCGGGCGGCTTTGACTCGCTCGATGAGCTGCGCGAGGACATCGCCTCGCGGCTCCGGGAGGCTGACACGGCAGCGATCGAGAGCGAGTTTGAGCAGGCGGTGCTGCAGGCCGCGACCGACGAGGCGAAGATCGAGGTTCCGGACAAGCTCGTCCACGCGCGCGCACACGAGATCGTCGAGCAGACGCTTTCGGCGCTGGCGCGCCAGGGAATCTCGAAGGAGGCGTACCTCAAGATCGCCGGTAAGGACGAGGAGGCGCTGGCCCACGACGCCGAACCCGACGCGGCCAGCGCCCTGCGACGCGAGGCGGTGCTGGCGGCGATCGTCGAGGCCGAGCAGATCGAGCCCAGCGACGAGGACGTTGCCGAGGCGCTTAGAACCGCGGCCGAGCGCGACGGCTCGGATCCCGCCGAGTTGGTGGAGCAGCTGCGCAAGGCCGGGCGCCTCGAGGCGCTGCGCGAGGACGTCGCCGGTCGGCAGGCCGTCGAGTTGCTGGTTCGCGAGGCGGCCCCGATCAGCGTTGACCAGGCGAAGGCTCGCGAGAAGCTCTGGACCCCGGGCCGGGAAGAGGGGTCGTCCGGATCGGGTCAGCTGTGGACGCCAGGTAGCGACTGAGTCACGCCGGGCCGCTGGCGCTGGTCTGCCAGCCGTGAGATGCGCTGCAGGAGCACGATCAGGCCGGCGAACACGATCAGATCGCCGACGCTCAGCACGTTCGGCAGCGGACCCGGCACCGGGATCACGTCTCCGAGCCATAGGAGGTGGGGATGCGACAGCTGGCCCGCATCCTCGGGCTACGCGCCGTTAATCGGCATGCCTGGATGAAGCTTTAGGGAGATTACGGAGCTACGACGAATGATGGGGAGGGTTTGCAGGCCGGCGTCCGCGAACCGCTCGGAAGTCGAACAGCCCGGAGAGCGGGGCAATACCGATTGCTACAGTCGGCAGGATTCCGACCTAGGACGCGAAACAAGCGAGGACCATGAGCC
>JBKQJQ010000380.1:0-2808 GCA_052147875.1 Solirubrobacteraceae bacterium
CAACGCTGCGTGCGAAGGCATATGCGCTTCCGGCCGTGACGAGCATCGTCGCGCCGGGCTGCGTAGGACCGGGCTCGCGGGGCGGCATTCAGGTCCTGACCAGCCAGCGGTCATCGCTGTCGTGGCACGCCACGTTTGAGCACTCGATCAACGGTCCGCGCTGCCCCGCAACGGCCACCGGGAGCCGGTCCTCGGCGACCGGGCATACGACGACCGGCCGCCGCCCCCGGCCGAAGCACTACGCGGCGCGAATCTCGCTGCCGCTCGCGAGCCACCGCGGCCTGCGCCCCGGCGCCTACCTGCTGACGGTCACCCCAACCAACCTCCACGGCGCCGGCCGCTCCCGCACGACGCTGCTCACGGTCGCGTCGTAGCGCGGCTAACTGTTGCCGTTCACGGCGCGCTCGACGGCGGCCCAGGTGACCGCGCCGTGGGTTACGCCGATGCACGCCCTGGCGGCCGGCAGCACATCCGGAGCGTGGAGGTCGACACCGGCGCTCTGGAGCATCGCGATCGTCAGCTGCCCCTGGCTGGTCGGATCCGGGAAGTTGGTCAAACCGTGGATGCGCAGGCATCTGGCGAACGCGAGCAAATCCTGCTTGCGGGCCTGCTGGAGCTTCGCAACCTGCGCCGGGTTGATGTTTCCCGCAGCCGGCAGGATCGAGCGGCAGGCCTTGCTTGCGGACTTGAACTGCGGCGAACTAGCGAACTGCGCCGGCACGACCATCGCGATCGCTGTCTGCCCGGGGCTGCTGGAGGACACCTTTGGATCGGGGAAGTTCGCGACACCGTGGTTACGCATGCAGGCGGAGAACTCGAACGCCTTATTGGCGACGTCGTGCGGCCCCGCCGAGTTCGAGCTCGTCTGGTGCGAGGATCCGCAGCCGGCGGCAAGCACGGCGATCGCAACCGCCGATCCGAGCGAGGTTGAACGCCTACGAGCCAGCATCGGATGGAGCGCAGCAGTTGTACGCCGCCGGACATAACACGCGCGTCACAGGTGACAACCTAAGTGTCATGGCGGCTGCGAGAGATTACGCCGGGCGAGCGGGCCGCGCCACGATCAGCGCGACCCGTTGGAGTGCCCGGTTCGTACGCGGCGAGGTCGTCAAGCGGGTCGGGGGTCCGGCACGGGCCCGCGTGATCCTGCTGTTCGCGGCCGTGCTGGCGCTGAGCGGCGCCGACACGGCGACGATCGGCGCGGTCGCGCCGCAGCTCGAGCACGCGCTCCACATCGGCAACACCAAGATCGGCTTGCTGAGCTCCGTGTCGCTGCTAGTCGGCGCGGTCTTCACGTTGCCGGTCGGGCTGCTCGTCGACCGGTTCAAGCGGATGCCGATGCTGGCGCTGAGCATCGTGCTGTGGAGCATCGCGTCGCTGCTGAGCGCGTTCGCACACAGCTACTCCGGCCTGCTCTTGACCCGGGTGTTGCTGGGGGCGGTGATCGCGACCGCCGGCCCGGCGATCGCGTCGCTGACCGGTGACTACTTCCCCGCCCGCGAGCGGGGTCGCGTCTACGCCTACATCCTCGGTGGCGAGATCGCGGGCACCGCGGTCGGGTTCATCGTCGGCGGCAGCATCGCGAGCCTGACCTCGTGGCGCGCGGCGTTCCTGCTGCTATCGCTGCCGGGTTTCTTCCTCGCCCGCGAGCTGTACCGCACGGTGCCCGAGCCGCTCCGCGGCGGGCAGAGCCGCCTCGAGCCCGGCGTCGTCGACTTGCACGCGGCCGCCGCCGCGGCCCGCGCCAAGCCGCAGCCGGACACGGCCGAGGAGCCCGAGCCGACCCAGGACGACGACTACGTACAGGAGGCAGTCCGCAAACTCGGCGTGTCCCCCGACCCGGAACTGGTCCTCACCACGGACCCGCGCGAGCTCGGTCTCGTCGACGCACTGCGCTACATCCTGTCGGTCCCGACGAACATCTTGATGATCATCAGCTCGTCGCTGGGCTACTTCTTCTTCTCCGGGCTGTCGACATTCGCGCTGCTGTTCGTGCGCGGCCACTACCACGCGAGCCAGGCGACCGCCGAGCTCGTGCTCGGGTTACTGGTCGCCGGGGCGATGGTCGGAACGCTCGCCAGCGGCCGACTGACCGACGTGATGCTGCGCCGCGGCTTTCTCGAGGTGCGCGTTTGGGTCCCGGCGATCTGCTATCTCGGCGCTGCTGGACTGCTGCTGCCGGGCTTCCTATCCAGCCAACTGTCGCCCGCGGTCTGGTTTGACGTCGCCGGCGCCGCGCTGTTGTCGGCCGCCAACCCCCCGCTCAACGCGGCCAAGCTCGACATCATGCCCGCGGGCCTCTGGGGCCGTGCCGAAAGCACCCGCACCCTCCTGCGCTCGCTCGCTCAGGCGCTGGCGCCGCTCATGTTCGGCGGCCTGGCTGACCTGATCGCCGGCATCGCGCCTGAGCAGGCCCCAATCGGCACCCATCCGGGCGTGATCTCCCCCGGCGCGGCGCGTGGTCTGGAGATCAGTTTCATCCTGATGCTGGTCACGCTCGCCGCCGCCGGCATCGTCCTGTTGCGGGCGCGTGCCACCTATCCGCGCGACGTCGCGACGGCCTCGGCCTCCGTTCAGGGCTCAGAGCCGGCGCCGGGTCAGAGCCTCGAGGTGGTCGGCAGCGACCACACTCAGGAGGGCGAGAGCGGAGGCTGACGCGATGCGCAACGTCCTCGCAGCGTGTGCGGTGTGTCTGATCGTCCTCGCCGCTCCGGCGCCCGCGTTCGCCCGCACCGGCATTCAGATCCCGTCCGGCGCCGATCAGCTGGTCGTCGTCTCGAGCCCCACCCAGGCGCCACCGGACTTCCT
>JBKQJQ010000381.1:0-7640 GCA_052147875.1 Solirubrobacteraceae bacterium
GCGCTGCTGGAGCTGCTGGCGGCCGATCCGGCCGGTGAAGGGCTGGATCTGGATGCGATCTTCGACTACGGGCCGTTCGTGGTCCACGCCGAGGAGATCGTCGGGCGGCTCGATCGGCTGCACTGAACGCCCCTCGGGCGATTGCCTGGTCGGTTCGGCCGATGTGACTAAAGGCCGCTTAGAGCATCCGAGGGCTCCGTCACGCCGCGGGCGTCGAGCACCGTCGAAGGCTGTCGAGCAGCTGGGGGTCACTGACGGCAGTCGCGTGGTCGCCGTCATCGGCGCCTCGACGTGCTCGTCGCCGGCGAGTAATGGGATAACGACAGGGAATATCAACGTCGATATCCCACAACGTCGAAATCCCACACACTCACCGGCCAGCCGGTCCGCTCGGGGGCGCGCCAGCCACTTGTTCGAGGTGCGGTCACTGACCCCGGCCGCCTCGGCGGCCTCCGTCAGCGACCACCTCTCCTGCTCGAGACCTACAACCCAGAGGCTGCGTCACCGGCCTGATCACCAACGGGGTCAAACCTGACGAGCGCGAACGACTGCACGTTCGCGGGATTCACGTCGAACAGCTCACCGGCTGTTCTGCCGGCGGGGGTGCGGACCCTGAATCCGCGCCCCCGCCAGCCTCGCTTGCGCGGTTAGCACCGGTCAGCGGGGAGCGCGTGTGCGTGGCCGTTCTTCGTCGGACCCAGCCGCTAGCATCGAACCGGTGACCGCCCTCGCAGACCTTTCACTGCTCGCTTCGGGCAAGGTCCGCGAGATCTATGACCTCGGCGATGAGCTGCTGCTAGTCGCCTCAGACCGGATCTCGACCTACGACGTCGTGCACCCGACGCCGATCCCGGGCAAGGGGGACGTGCTCACGGGGCTGTCGACGTTCTGGTTTCAGCGCACCGGGGATCTGATCCCGAACCACCTGATCTCGGTCGCCGACGGCGTACCCGACGAGGCGCGCGGCCGGGCCATGGTGGTGCGAAAGTTGACGATGCTGAGCGTCGAGTGCGTCGTACGCGGCTACATAACCGGCTCGGGCTGGAAGGACTACCAGGCCACCGGGGCGGTGTCCGGCATCGAGCTCCCGGCCGGCCTCAGGGAATCCGACCGGCTGCCCGAGCCGATCTTCACGCCGAGCACCAAGGCCGACGTCGGGCACGACGAGGCGATCGATTTCGAGGGCGCAGTGAAGCTGATCGGCGATCGCGCGCTGGCGGAGAGGGCGCGCGACGTGTCGATCGCGCTCTATGACCACGCGGCCGAGCACGCCCGTCAGAACGGGATCATCCTTGCCGACACGAAGTTCGAGCTCGGGCTCGACGCGGCCGGCAGGCTGACGTTGGGCGACGAGGTCTGCACGCCCGACTCGTCGCGCTTCTGGCCGGCCGACGGCTACGAGCCCGGCCGCGGGCAGCCGAGTTTCGACAAGCAGTTCGTGCGCGATTGGGCGGCGTCCACCGGCTGGGACAAGAAGCCGCCGGCGCCGGCGATCCCCGACGAGGTTGTCGCGCGCACGCGCGAGAAGTACATCGAGGCGTACGAGCGGATCACCGGAGAGCCGTTCGATGCCTGGCTGGCGCGCACCGGCGCGGCCGCTGCCTGATGCGGGCGCGGGTGCTCGTCAAACCGAAGGCCGGGATCCTCGACCCGCAGGGACAGGCGGTGCAGCGGGCGCTGCCGGCGCTCGGCTTCACGGGCGTGTCAAACGTCCACGTCGGCCGCCTGATCGAGCTCGACGTCGAGGACCCGTCGCGGCTGGCGGAGATGTGCGAGCGGCTGCTGACCAACCCGCTGATCGAGGACTACGAGATCGTCGACGCGAGCTCAACCGGGAGCAACGGCTCTACGTGAAGTTCGGCGTCATCCGTTTCCCGGGGTCGTGTGACGAGGTCGACGCGCAGCTCGCCGCCCAGCGCGTCGCCGAAGCGGTGATCCTGTGGCACTCAGACCGCGACCTGCAGGGGGTCGACGCGGTGATCGTGCCGGGAGGGTTCTCGTACGGGGACTATCTGCGCGCGGGCGCGATCGCCCGCTTCGCGCCGGTGATGGAGGAGGTCTCCGAGTTCGCGCGGGCGGGCGGGATCGTGCTGGGGATCTGCAACGGCTTCCAGGTCCTGTGCGAGGCGGGGCTGCTGCCCGGGGCGCTGCTGCCCAACACGTCGCTGAAGTTCGTGTTCCGCCAGGTCGAGCTGGAGGTCGCCGAGTACGACACGCCGTTCACGCGCGCGTGTCAGCGGGGCAACCGCCTGTCGATCCCGGTCAAGCACACGACCGGTCGCTTCTACGCGCCCGACGACCAGCTGCGCCGGCTCGAGTCAGACGGGCAGGTGCTGCTGCGCTACGCGCCCGGCCACAACCCGAACGGCTCGCTGCGCGACATCGCCGGGGTGTGCAACGAGGACCGAAACGTTTTCGGCCTGATGCCCCACCCCGAGCACGCAGTCGATCCGCTGACCGGCTCGACCGACGGGCTGGCGCTGTTCGAGTCGATCCGAGCGCACGTTGCCGACCGCGTCGCAGTCTGATAGCCGCCACCACCAGCTCGGGCTCACCGACGGCGAGTACGAGCTGATTGTCGAGCGGCTCGGCCGCGAGCCGGGCGATACCGAGCTGGCGATGCTGTCGCTGATGTGGTCAGAGCACTGCGCCTACAAGCACTCGAAGAAGCTGCTGCGCCGGCTGCCGACCGAAGGCCCGCACGTGTTGATGGGACCCGGCGAGAACGCGGGGGTGATCGACGTCGGCGGCGGTCTGGGTGTCGCATTCAAGGTCGAGTCCCACAACCACCCGAGCGCCGTCGAGCCGTTCCAGGGCGCCGCCACCGGCGTCGGCGGAATCCTTCGCGATGTGTTCGCGGTCGGCGCACGGCCGATCGCGGTGCTCGACTCGCTGCGGGTCGGCGCGCCCGCGACCTCCGAGCGCTCGCGCTACCTGCTCGAGCGCGCGGTGGCCGGGATCGGCCACTACGGCAACTCGATCGGTGTGCCGACGATCGGCGGCGAGATCTACTTCGAGGACAGCTACGAGCAGAACTGCCTGATCAACGCGATGTGCCTGGGGATCGCGCCCCACGAGCGGCTGATCCGCAGCGCCGCGGCCGGGCCCGGGAACGTGCTCGTGCTGCTCGGTGCGCTGACCGGTCGCGACGGGATCGGCGGTGCGTCGGTGCTGGCCAGCGCCGAACTCGGCGAGGGCGACGAGGCCAAGCGACCGTCGGTGCAGATCGGTGATCCGTTCGCGGAGAAGAAACTGCTCGAGTGCTGCCTGGAGCTGCTCGATTCCGAGCTGCTGGTGTCGCTCCAGGACCTCGGGGCAGCGGGGCTGACGTCGTCCTCGTCGGAGATGGCTTCCAAGGGAGGCGTTGGTCTGGACATCGACGTCTCGAAGGTGCCGCTTCGCGAGCCGGGTCTGGAGCCGTTCGAGATCATGGTCTCGGAGTCACAGGAGCGGATGCTGTGCGTCGTCGAGCCCGACCGGGTGGCCGATGTGACCGCCGTCTGCGAGCGCTGGGAGACGCTGGCGACGCCGATCGGGTTGGTCAACGACAGCGGCCGCCTGCGGGTGCTGGATGGCGACCACGTGGCGGCCGATCTGCCGGTCTCGATCCTCGTCGACGACTGCCCGCTGTATGACCTCGAGCCCGTGCAGCCGTCGGAAAGCCTGTACGCCGCCGCGCCCGCGTCGCTCAGCGGCGACGAGTCTCCGGAGGACGTGCTGGTGGCGCTGCTGTCATCGGCCAACATCGCATCGCGCCGGCCGGTGTTTGAGCAGTACGACCCCGTGGTCCAGTCGCGCACCATCCGCCGTCCCGAGCAGGCAGACGCCGCTGTGCTGGCGCTGCCGGACGGCTCCGCGATCGCTGTCTCGATCGACGGCAACGGCCGTCGGGTCGCCTGCGATCCGCGCGCCGGTGCCGCGGAGGCGGTCTTGGAGTGCGCGGCAAACCTCGCGTGCGTCGGCGCGACGCCGCTGGGGCTGACCAACTGCCTGAACTTCGGCAACCCCGAAAAGGGGCACGTCGCATGGCAGCTGGTCGAGGCGGTCGACGGTCTCGTGGGGGCGTGCGAGGCGCTCGGGATCCCGGTCATCGGCGGCAACGTGTCGCTCTATAACGAGGCCCCGACCGGGCCGATCTTCCCGACGCCGGTGATCGGGATGGTCGGCCGGCTGCCCGACGCAGCACGGGCCGGGCAGCTCGGGTTCGCGGCCGAGGGGGACGTGATCGCGCTCGTCGGCTCGTTCGCGCCCTCGGCCGTCGGTTCGGAGCTCGCCAAGCTGCAGGGTGCCGCACCCGCCGGTGCCCTTCCGCACACGGACATGCAAGCTGTCCGTGATGCGCATGAAGCGGTCAGGATTGGGATCAACCTCGGTGCGCTCCACAATGCACATGACATAGCCGAGGGCGGCCTGGCGGTAGCCGTCGCCGAGTGCTGCATCGCCGGACGGATGGGCGCCCGGGTGCGGATTCCTCAGGGTCTGGCGCCGTTCGCCGAGTCGCCGGGACGAGCGTTCGTCGTCTCAGGACCGGAGGACGCGCTGACCGGGTTTCAGATCATCGGCAGCGTCGGCGGCGACGAGTTCGAGCTCGAAGGCTTGCTGAAGCTCGCAGTTTCCGAGTTGCACGCCGCGCGCGAGCGAGGGCTCGCCGGGTTCCTGTGAAACCGCTGCTAGCCTAGCCACCCAGGCGTCCCTTCGATGGCTACCGCTCTCGACCATCGCGACGGTCCACGCGACGAATGCGGCGTGTTCGGGATCTATGCGCCCGGCCACGACGTTGCTCGGCTCGCGTACTTTGCGCTGTTCGCGCTCCAGCATCGGGGCCAGGAGTCGGCGGGGATCGCGACCGCCTCGCGCGGCGGCAACATCATGGCGATCCGCGACCAGGGCCTGGTCCCGCAGGTGTTCAACGACAACACCCTGCGCTCGCTGGTCGGCGATATGGCGATCGGCCACGTCCGCTACTCGACGACCGGCTCGTCGGAGTGGGAGAACGCGCAGCCGATCGTGCGCGACGACCGCCGGACGCTGGCGCTCGCCCACAACGGCAATCTGATCAACGCCGTCGAGCTGCACTCCGAGCTGCGCGGCCGCGACGTCCCGTTCCGCTCGACGTCAGACTCGGAGATCATCGCCGCGCTGCTGGCGACGCATCCGGCAGAGCGGATCGAGGACGCCGTCGCCGAGGTGCTGCCGCGGCTGCGGGGCGCGTTCTCGACGGTGGTCGTCACCGACGAGTGTGTGGTGGCATTCCGCGACCCGGCCGGCGTGCGGCCGCTGGCGCTCGGGATGATCGAGGACCCCAACGGCGGGCCGCCCGCGTACTGCATCGCGAGCGAGTCGTGCGCGTTTGACCTGATCGGCGCCACGCTGCTGCGCGACGTCCAGCCGGGCGAGGTCGTGACGTTGACCGAGCACGGGCTCAAGACCAGGCTCGTTGCGGGCTCCGAGCGCCACGCGTTCTGCGTGTTCGAGTACATCTACTTCGCGCGCCCGGACTCGAAGATGGACGGCACGGTGCTCCAGGTTGCGCGCGCGAAGATGGGCGAGATCCTGTGGCGGGAGGCGCCGGTCGATGCCGACGTCGTGATCCCAGTGCCCGACTCCGGCAACGCCGCCGCGCGTGGCCTGGCGCGCGCCGCCGGGCTTCCGCAGGACGATGGCTTCATCAAGAACCGCTACGTCGCTCGGACCTTCATCCAGCCCGGGCAGGAGCTGCGCCGTCAGGGCCTGCGGCTCAAGTTCAACCCGCTGCGCGAGGTCGTCGAGGGCAAGCGGCTGGTGGTCGTCGACGATTCGATCGTGCGCGGCAACACGATGCCGCAGATCGTGCAGATGCTGCGCGAAGCCGGCGCGGCCGAGGTCCACCTGCGGATCTCCGCACCACCCATCAAGCACCCCTGCCACTACGGGATCGACATGTCGACGCGCGAGGAGATGATCGCCCACGGCCGCACGGTCGACGAGGTGTGCGCGGAGCTCGGCGCCGACTCGCTGCACTATCTGTCGCTCGAGGGCGTCTACGAAGCGGTGGGCGGCGTCCGCGCCAACCACTGCGATGCCTGCTTCAGTGGCGAATACCCGTTGGCCGGGACTGAAGAGGCGAACGGGAAGTTCGCGCTCGAGAACGAGCTGCCGCTCGTGAGCGCCTGACCGAAGCGACGCCGGGCACGACTGTATGGTCGAGCGCCCGATGGATGCTCGCGTTCAGCTGCGCCGCGTATTCGGCTTTGACGATTTCCGCCCCGGTCAGGCCGAGGCGGTCGGCGCCGCCCTGACCGGCCGCGACGCGCTGGTGGTGATGCCGACCGGCTCAGGGAAGTCGGTCTGCTACCAGCTGCCGGCGTTGCTGCGAGACGACCTCACAGTGGTCGTCTCGCCGCTGGTGTCGTTGATGCAGGACCAGGTTGCGGCACTCGAGCGGATCTCGCCCGGCGCGGTCGCGGTGGTCAACGCGCAGCGTGGGTTCGCGTCGAACACCGACGCGCTGGCGCGGGTGCGCAAGGGCGCGGTGCGACTGCTGTACGTCGCCCCGGAGCGGTTCGGCTCGCCAGCGTTCGCCAATGCTCTACGGAGCGCGAGCGTCGGGTTGTTCGTGGTCGACGAGGCGCATTGCGTCTCGCAGTGGGGCCACGACTTCCGGCCCGACTACTTCGCGCTCGCCGACGCGGCCGCGCGGCTCGGCGCACGAGCGACGATCGCGCTGACGGCGACCGCAACCCCGCGGGTGGCCGACGACATCGTCGCGCGGCTGCGGCTGCGCGACGCGGTCCGGGTGACGACAGGCTTCGATCGCCCCAACCTCAGCTTCGCCGTGATCCGCTGCGCAAGCCGCCAAGACAAGGAGCGCCGGCTGGTTGCGGCGCTGCGCAAGCCCGACTCCCTGCCGGCAATCGTCTACACGGGAACTCGCGGCGCCAGCGAACAGCTCGCCGCTTCGCTTGGTGCCGCGCTCGGTGAGCCCGCGCTGGCGTATCACGCCGGGATGCCGAGGGGCGATCGAGCGGCGGCACAGGAGCGGTTCATGTCCGGCGACGTGCGCGTGATCGTCGCGACCAACGCGTTCGGGATGGGGATCGACAAGGCAGACGTGCGGACGGTCGCCCACGCGTCGGTGCCGGGGTCGCTCGAGGCCTACTACCAGGAGGCCGGCCGCGCTGGCCGGGATGGCCTTCCGGCCCGCTGCCTGCTGTTCGCCGAGCAGCGCGACAAGGGCCTGCACGTGTTCTTCATCGAACGGTCGCGGCTGGCACCTGAGGCGTTCGAGCGTGTCGGCGAGCGACTGAACAGCCGGCTAACTCGGGCGCCGCGCGGTCAAATGAGGCTGGATGGCGAATGCGCGGCAAGCTCGAGCGGGATCGACGGTCGCTACGACATCGCGCTGTCCGAGCTGGCGGGCCCCCTCGACGGAGACGAGGACTCGGTGCGCGCGGTGATCGGCCACCTGGCACGCGCGGGCGTGCGGGCGCCGGCGCCGGCGCCGCCAGACCGGGCAGCGGGCGCGATCACCGGCGGCTTTGACCGCCGGGTGGCCGCGCTGTGCCAGAGCTCGGCGCGTGAGGCCGACCGCGTGCGGTGGGCGCAGTACCGCGCCGTCTGGGAGTACGTCGAGACGTCGCCTTGCCGACGCGCGGCGCTGC
>JBKQJQ010000382.1:0-4893 GCA_052147875.1 Solirubrobacteraceae bacterium
TGCCGATCAGCTGGTTTCCGCGCTTGGCGAGGGTCGCATCCCGCAGCGTCAGCAGCCCGGTGTCGAGCTGCGTCGCCGAGGCGTTGAGCGAGCCGACGTTGCCCGCCTGGCCCAGCAGGCTCGAGAGGTGCCCGGGGTTCGAGCGGTACTGGCCGAGCCGGATCGTGACGCTGTCGGCCTGATGCCAGAGCAGCTCGATCGCCGGCAACGCGCTGACATGGACCTCGAACACCTGGCCCGAGTTTTCGAGACGATCGCGCAGCCGCTGCTCGACGATTGGAGGCAGCGCGAGCTGTGCCACACCCAGCACCACGACCAGAAACGCAACGACGCCAATCGCGACTAGGCGGCGCATCGTCGCGCCCGCAGCGCGTTCACGCCAGCAGCGCGCGCGCCGCCGTGACGGCCTGATCCATCAGCCGCCGGGCATCGAGGTCGGGCTCGCTCAGCCGTCGCACCATGACGCCGTCGGCGAGCGTCAGCAGAAAGGTCGCGACGTCGCCGGAGTCGGCCCGAAGCTCGAATATGCCTGCCTGACTGCCGGTGCGCAACGCCTCCGCGAGTGTCAGACGGAGCGTCCGTGCGAGCTCCGCGACCTCGGCCGCGATCTCCCCGTTGCGCTGCGCAAGCGTCAGCAGCTCGTAGAACATCATGACCTCGCTGGATCCCTCGCTGAGGACGTCCTCGAAGCTGCGCACGAGGGCGTCGATCAGATCGTCGGCACCGTGGGCGCCGGCGACAGCCTGATCGAGCAGCTCGCCGCGGATCTGGCACTCGCGCCTGACGACCTCGACCAGCAGCCGCTCCTTGGTGCCGAAGTAATAGTGCAGCAGCCCGCGTGACACTCCGGCCTCGCGCGCAACGTGGTCGAAGGTCGACCCCGCGAAGCCCCTCGCCGCAACACTCGTCCGCATCGCCTCGACGATACGCGCCGCCTTGTCATTCGGCAGCTGCGGCGCAGGCTGCTGGGATGCGGCTGTCGCCATCGAGCGCGATTCTAGGAGCCTTAAACGAGAAAGCGCCCGCGGCGGGGCGCCTTCGCGCAAAACGCTTTCGGCCGGTGACTACGCAGCCGTGACCGGAGTCGCCGGCGGTGTCGTCGCCGCGCCGGTGGCCGGCGGCGTGTACTGGAACTCCTCCTCGGCGCCGAACAGCGTGTCCAGCACCTTCGAGCGCAGCTTCTCGCTGGCAGCCAGCGCGGCTACGGCGCCAACGAACGCGATCAGCAGCTTGCGGCCCAAGCGGCGGCGCTTGCGGGCCTGCCTCCTGGGAGCCTCGGAAAGGCTCAGGGTTGCCTCGCGGATCGCCTCGGCTGCGTCCCGCAGGTCGGAGTGAAGCTTCTTGTCCTCGAGCAGCGCACGGTGAGGAGATTTCCCGTTCGACAGCCGCTCGTACGCGCTCCTCGTCGAGTCAAGCGCGGTACGGACGTTGTCGCGCAGCTTCGAGTCCTCGATCAGGCGCTGGACATAAGGATTGGCCTTTGTGATGTTGGCCAGGTCGGCGGCAGTGAATGGCGCCGCCTTGGACTTCTTTCGCGATGGCATCTATCTCCTCGGCGCTCGGGTGCGGATCAGATTCAGGATACGCGAAATCCGGGGGTCCGCCGCTGAGCGAGCGCCGCCTCGAGCACCTCGTCGATGGTCGACACGAACACGAACTTGATCGTGTTGCGCAGGTGCTCTGGGATCTCGTCGATGTCCTGTTGATTGAGCGCCGGGGCGATCACGGTCTTGATCCCGTTGCGCTGCGCCGCCAGCGCCTTCTCCTTCAGCCCGCCGATTGGGAGCACCTGGCCGGTCAGCGTCACCTCGCCGGTCATCGCCACATCGGACCGGACGGCCCGGCCGGACAGCAGCGATGCGAGCGAGGTCACCATCGCGACGCCGGCGCTGGGGCCGTCCTTCGGGGTCGCGCCGGCGGGGACATGGATGTGGATGTCGTGGGTCGCAAACCAGTCGCTCGCCAGCTCGGGCACGAGCTCTGCGGCGTTGGCGCGCACGTAGGTGAGCGCGGCCTCGGCCGACTCGCGCATCACATCGCCCAGCTGCCCGGTGGTCGCCAGGCGGCCGCGTCCGGGCATCGCGCTCGCCTCGATGAACAGAACCTCGCCGCCGACCGGCGTCCACGCGAGGCCGGTTGCGACCCCGGGCCGGGACGTCCGTCGCCGGGCCTCGGAGAAGAACCTACGCTTGCCGAGCAGCTCGCGAGCGCGCGGCTCCGTGATTGACAGCTTGCGCGTGAGCCTGCCCTCGGCGACCTGCCGGGCGACCTTCCGGCAGATGGTGCCGATCTCCCGTTCGAGCTGCCTGACGCCGGCCTCGCGCGTGTAGTCGGCGATGATCGCGCGCAGCGCCGGCTCCGTGAATGCGATCCGGCGGCTCGTCAGCCCGTTGCGCTCGATCTGGCGCGGCACCAGGTAGCGCTTGGCGATCTCGAGCTTCTCCGACGCGGTGTAGCCGGCCAGCTGGATCATCTCCATCCGATCGCGCAGCGCTCCCGGGATCGTGTCGAGCGTGTTGGCGGTCGTCACGAAGATCGCGTTGGCGAGCGAGAACGGCAGGTCGAGGTAGTGGTCGCGGAAGCTGTCGTTCTGCTCGGGGTCGAGCACCTCGAGCATCGCGCTCGCCGGGTCGCCGCGGAAGTCGGCGCCCATCTTGTCGATCTCGTCGATCATCAGCAGCGGGTTGTTGGCGCCGGCGTCGCGAAGCGCCCGGATGATCACGCCGGGCATCGCGCCGATGTAGGTCCGGCGGTGACCGCGAATCTCGGCCTCGTCGCGTACGCCGCCGACGCTGACGCGCTCGAACTTGCGGCCCAGCGCGCGCGCCATCGAGCGCCCGAGCGATGTCTTGCCGACCCCGGGCGGTCCGACAAACAGCAGGATCGAGCCGCGCGCGTCGGGCTTCAGGGACCGCACCGCGAGGAACTCGAGGATCCGGTCCTTGACCTGCTCGATGTCATAGTGGTCGTCGTCGAGCACCTTGCGTGCGTGTTTGAGGTCGAGGTTGTCCTCGGTCGACCTGTCCCACGGCAGCGAGGCGATCCATTCGAGGTAGTTGCGTACGACGCCGTACTCGGCCATCGCGGGCTGCAGCCGCTCGAGCCGGCCGAGCTCACGCTCCACCTGCTTGTGAGCCTCCTCGGGCAGGTCGATCGCGGCCAGCTGGTCGCGCAGCTCGTTGACCTCGGCGGTCACCTCGTCGGTCTCGCCCAACTCCTCCTGGATCGCCTTCATCTGCTGGCGCAGGAAGTACTCACGCTGGCCCTTCTCGAGCTCGGACTGGACCTGCGACTGGATCTTGGTCCCGAGCGCGACCACCTCGAGCTCACGCGCGAGGATCTGCGACAACCGCCGCAACCGCTTCGCCACGTCGAGCTCCTCGAGCAGCTCCTGTTTCTCCTCGGTCCTCAGCCGGAGTGCGCCCGCGATCACGTGCGTGAGCACGATCGGGTCGTCGACGTTGGCGACCATGATCTGTAGCTCTTCTGGGAGGTAGGGAACCTGACCGACGATGCTCGAGAACGTCTGCTGGACGTTGCGCATCAGCGCCAGCAGTTCGGCGCTCTCGCGCACGACGTCGGGCGCGGGCTCGACGACCGCGACCAGATACGGCTCGGTTGCGACCCAGCTGTCGATCCGCACCCGCTGCCCTCCCTGGATCAGCACCCGCAGAGACCCGTCCGGCAGGCGGATCATCCGTGCGATCGAACCCACGACCCCGACCGGGTAGAGCTCGTCTGGACCCGGGGCCTCGACCTCGGGGTCACGACCGGCGACCATCACGATCGAGCGGTCGCCGCGCAGGGCGTCGTTGATGAGCTCGATGCTGCGCTCCTGACCGACGTTCAGCGGCACCGGCATCTCCGGAAACGTGACCGTGTCGCGCAGCGGGAGCACGGCGATCTGGTCAGGCAGCTGCGTGGTCCCGGCGACGGTCACCGCCCGGGCGCCGTCGGCCGGAACGCCGACTTCGATCATCGACCTTCCCGGCTCTCGATCGGAACCGCGCGCAGTCGTGGCAGATGCCCTGCGAGCGGGAGCTCGACGCGCAGCATCCCGTTCTCGTAGCGCGCGGTCGCCTCGTCTAGGCGGACCTCGGCGCCGAGCTCGATCACCCGGCGAAACGGACCGCGCTCGATCTCGACCTGCTGGTAGACATCGCCCTCGGGCTGGGCCGGCCCGCGAACCCCGGCGAGGATCAACGTCCGCCCCTTGATCTGGAGCTTGAGCTCTGAGATCTCGACTCCGGCCAGCTCGGCGGTGACCACCGCGCGTGGCGGCTCGGAGACGTACGCGACGTCGACCGCCGGCCACGAACCGCCGCGGCGGCTGGCGAGCCCGGCGCGCTCGAACATATCGCCGAACAGCTCGTCCATCTCGCGCCGCATGCGGTCGAAGTTCGCGAACAGATCGCGCTCGGTCATTGGCGCTCAAGGTTAGCCAGCGCGGCTCGTTGACCGTAGGTAAGTGATCCGAACAGCGTCTGGTCCCGTTAGGCATCCAACGGCCGAAAACCATCTAAAGGAGACAGCCGCATGACGGAAATACAGCCGACGCTGAACCGGGGTCAGTTCATCCGTAACGCGGCGAAGGGCAGTTTGATCCTCGTCGGAGCCGGCGGTGTGCTCGCGTCGATGGACGGCGTCGCCTTCGCCAAGAGTCCAACCAAGAGCGACGTCGCAACCCTCCAGGTTGCTTACATCGCCGAAAGCCTGGCGGTCAAGGTCTACTCAACGATCATCGCCAACTTCTCGCACTTCAAGGGCCTGAAGAACAAGGACTACTTCACCCACGCACTGACCAACGAGAAGGATCACAAGGCTTTCCTCGCGAAAGCCCTGGGCTCCAACAAGCCCACGGGCTTCCAACTGCACATCCCGTCGTCGGCGGTC
>JBKQJQ010000383.1:0-5182 GCA_052147875.1 Solirubrobacteraceae bacterium
TGCGGCACACGCCCACGGATTCGGGTGAGCGCGCCGTTGGGGTGTCAGTCCGAGTCTTCGCGGACGCGCCCGTAGCGCTCGTAGATCACGCGCGAGCCAAACGTCCTGGTCTCGATCAGGTCGATCAGGACGTCTTCGGTGACAGGCGGCAGGAACGGCGTGCCGCCACCGACGATCACCGGATTGCGGAACATGCGCAGCTCGTCGACGAGACCGAGCTCGACGGCCACCGCAGCCAGGCCGGCGCCGCCGATCGCGACATCCTTGTCGGTCGCGTCGAGCGCCGCAGCGGCCTCCTCGGCCAGCGACGCCTCGGCGAGCCGCGCGTTGCCCTGGACGCTGTCGAGCGTGCGGCTGAAGACGATCTTCGGGATCGCGCACCAGGCGTCGGCGAAGGCGGCGTCGAGCTCGCCGTCGCGCATCGACGTATCCGTCTCCCACACCAGCATCGTCTCGTAGAGCCTGCGGCCCAACAGAAAGCCCCCAAGCTCCCGTGTCTGCGTGACGTGGAAACGAAACAGGTCCTCGTCGGGCACCGACCAGGAGAACGCGCCCTCACGGTCGGCGATAAAGCCGTCCACCGAGACGCTCATCGAGTAGATCAGCATGCCCGCAGACCGCCGGACCGGCGCGACCGACGATCATCGTGATGAGGTCCACCATCAGGCTCGACAACTGGCTCTCCTTGCCTCTGCCGTGCTTCGGCGTCTGGGCTCATCGGAAGCACCGCCAGGTCGTCTGGCTGAAGCGATCGCCCTTGCGGAACCCCAGGCCTCGCACCGGGCGCACCCGGAACACGATCGCGCGCGCACCGAAGCCCCGGTCGATGAACGCCCCGTCGCGCGCCGCGAAGTCCCACGGACCGGTCCCGTACTTGACCGCGAACGCGGTCGCGACCGGCTCGAGCTCGGCGTCGTCGGTCACCTGCTCAGCCCGCCCCTCGAGCACGACGTCAAGCGCTCCCTCGACGAGGTCGCTTCGCCCGGTTGTCAGCACGCACGACGGGTTCTCGGCCAGGTTCCTCGCCTTGCGCTCCTCAGGCCCGGTGGCGAACCAGAGCGCCCCCGCGTGCCAGACAGCGATCAGCGGCGTGACGTGCGGTCGGCCGTCGGGACGGACGGTGGATAGCCAGAAGGTGTCCGCGGCACGTAGCTGCTCAAGTCCCGCCGCCCACGGCGTCGGCGTCGAGTCCGGCTCGCTGAACCCATGGATCTCTGCTGTTACGTCCTCCGCCGCCATCCCGTGCCCTCCTTCTCCGGATCGACACAACCGGTCGCGATCTGCAAGCGCTGTCGCCGACCTTACTGAGACCGGCAGCGTGAGCCACGGACCTCGCGCGACGCCGTCGCCGGGTCGCTCCACCAAAGGCTTCCCGCGCGGCCAAATCGCCGGTACTGCCGGGCAGCGAGCGTGGAGATCTTCCATGCTATGGCTGAGTTTTCTCCCACCACGCCCGCATGATGCGGGCCTGGCGGTCTGGTCGATGATCTCGCGTCGCGCGGGCGATTGGTGCTCAGCCGGCGGCGCCGGCGATTGCGGCTCAGCCGGCGGCACGGGCGATTGCGGCTCAGCCGGCGCACGGGCGATTGCGGCTGAGCCGGCGGCACGGGCGATTGCGGCTGAGCCGGCGGCGCCGGCGATTGCGGCTCAGCCGGCGGCGCGAGCGACGAGCGAGAACTCACCGCTGAGGGTCTGGCTGGTCGCGCCGGTGATCTGGACCTGCACCAGCTCCCCCGGCGAGGCGAGGCCGTCGAAGTTGACGACCTTGTTGTGGCGTGTGCGGCCGCGCAGGCGGCTCGCGTCGGTCCGCGACGGACCTTCGACCAGCACCTCCAGCGAACGGCCCACGAATCGCTGCGCGCGCTCGTGGGCGCGGCGCTGGATCACCTCGACGAGCCGCTCCAGACGGGCCACCTTGAGCTCGTGCGGCAGCTGGTTGGGCATCGTCGCGGCCTCGGTCTCGCGCCGCGGCGAGTAGATGAACGTAAACGCGCCGTCGTAGCCGACTGTGTCGGCGACTTCGAGCGTCTGCTCGAAGTCGTCCTCGGTCTCGCCCGGGAACCCGACGATGATGTCGGTCGTCAGCGCGCAGTCCGGGACGTGCTCGCGGATCAGCGCCACCCGATCGAGATACCGCTCCCGCGTGTACGTCCGTCGCATGCGCTTTAGCACCGTGCTCGAGCCGGACTGGAGCGGCAGATGGATGTGCTCGCACAGCGCCGGCAGCTCGGCGTGCGCCCGAATCACGTCCTCGCGCATGTCCTTGGGGTGCGGGCTCGTGTAGCGGATCCGCTCGATTCCCTCGACGCCGTCGATGATCGTCAGCAGCTGCGCGAACGTGACGCGCTCGTCGTGGTGCAGCTCACGGCCGTACGAGTTGACGTTCTGGCCCAGCAGCGTCACCTCGCGCACCCCATCGGCGGCGAGTCGCTGCACCTCGGCGACGAGCTCGCCCGGCGGCCGGCTGACCTCGCGGCCCCGGGTCGAGGGGACGATGCAGTACGAGCAGACGCAGTTGCAGCCCACGGAGATCTGCACCCAGGCGTGAAACTCGCGCGTGCGCTTGGCCGGCAGGTGTCCCGTGAACCCCTCGAACTCGAAGAACCCCTGAGCGGTCAGCGAGTCGCTGGTCAAAAACTCAGCCAGCTTGTGTACCTGGCCGGGCCCGAACGCGACGTCGACGAACGGGAACCGCGCGAACACCTCTTCCTTGACCGATTGGGCCCAGCAGCCGCCGACCCCGATCACCCGCTCGGGATTCTCGCGCTTGAGACGCTTGGCCTCCCCCAGGTGAGCCACGAAGCGGCTGTCAGCCGCCTCGCGGATCGAGCAGGTGTTGAACAGGATCAGGTCGGCGTCGGCCCGTCCGCCGGTCTCGGAGTAGCCGAGCGAGTCAAGCATCCCCTTGATCCGCTCGGAGTCGTGCTCGTTCATCTGACAGCCGAAGGTCGTCAGGTGGTAGCGCTTCATCTGGCTCAGAGTACCGGCGCCCGAGTCGGCCTGATGTCGACGTAGGAGCGCTCGAAGCCCGGCAGCAGCAGCTCGACCCGCGCTCCGGCAGCGCCCGGCTCGGGGTCGACGGCCCGCACCTCGCCGTGGTGCGCCTCGGCGATCGCGCGCACGATCGCCAGACCGAGGCCGGCGCCGCCCGCCGAGCGGCTGCGAGCCGGGTCAGTGCGGTGGAAGCGTTCGAACACGCGCTCGCGCTCGGCGAGCGGGATCCCGGGGCCGTCGTCAATCACCGTGAAGCGGATCATTCCCGGCGCGGGCTCGTCGACCTGCAGCCGGACCAGGCCGTCCTCGTCGCGCGTCTGGGCGATCGAGTTGCCGGCCAGGTTGCGCAGCGCCTGAGCCAGCCGGTCGCCATCGGCGACCAGCGTGCCGGCCGGGACCGGCCCGAGTTCGAAGCGCCGGTCGGCGGTCAGGCTGATTCCGTCCCACAGCTGCTCGACGAACGTGCCGAGCTCGATCCGTTCGGGCCGTAGGAAGTTCGTGTGCTCGGCAGCGGCCAGCAGCAGCAGATCGTCGATCAGCCGGCTCATACGGGTGATCTCCCGCTGCACGTGCTGCTCGGCGCGGCGCACCTCGGCGGCCGTCGGGTGCTCCTCCGCGGCGAGCACCTCGATCTGTCCGCGGATCACCGTGATCGGCGTGCGCAGTTCGTGCGACGCGTCAGCGATGAACTCGCGCTGGCCCTTGAGCTCGCCGGTCAGGCGATCGAGCATGTTGTTGAACGCGTCGGCGAGGACCTGGACCTCTCCGCCTGTGGCAGGCACCTCCATCCGCGGCTCGAGCTCGCCGGCATCGACGCGACTTGCCACGCCGGCCATCCGGCGCAGCGGCGCTGAGATCCGGGCGCCCATCAGATAGGAGGCCACCAGCGCGAGCGCGAGCGTCAGGGCGCCTGCGAGCACGAACGTCCGCGCGACGCCGTCTTGCGCGCGGTCGGCGATCGAGAGCGGCTCGCCCGCCCCGACAACGACGTGCAGACCACCGAGCGGCAGCGCGCGCTCGAGGACCCGGGTGGCGCCGACGTCGGGCACCGGCTGATTCGTATAGCCGAGATGCGGCACCAGCAGGCGGCTCGCGAGCTCGTTCTCGACCGCCTGTTGCGCCGCGGTCTCGCCGTCGTCCGGCGTCGCGCGAGTGACGATCTCGGGGTGGTTGAAGGCGGCGCTGGCGCCGGGCACGAGCACGAACAGCAGGGTCGAGGTCGACCCGTACGGCTGCGCCTGAACGTAAGCGCGCGCGGTCGCTGACACCTGTGCGGCGCTCTCGCCGCGGTGGGTGCGCAGCGCCTGCTCGAGCTGGGTCGTGTCGCCCGCGATGTCGTGGTCGATCTGGGAGCGAACCTCGGTCCCGGTGTCCGTGTAGACGACCGAGAAGATGATCGCCCCGGAGACGATGATGACAGCCGCCACGGAGGCCGTCAGCCGCCATCGGAGCCCGGTCGGCAACGGTAGGCGAGTTCGTCGAGGACGCGCCATCAGCGCCTGCTAGACGGCGGGCACATCGAACCTGTAGCCGACCGATCTCACGGTCACGATCGGGTCTGACTCCCCGCTGCGGCGCAGTTTGCGCCGCAGGTAACCGACGTATACGTCAACCACGTTCGTGCCCGGATCGTAGTCGTAGCCCCACACGGCACGCAGGATCTGCTCGCGCGAGAGGACGCGGCCCGTGTTACGGAGCAGATAGGTCAGGAGCTCGAACTCGGTCGTCGACAGCCGAACCGGGACGCCGGCGCGCCGGACCTCCCGCGTGATCAGGTCGATCTCGACGTCGCCGCCGGTCAGGTTTGTCGTCGGCGTCTGGGCCACAACGCGCAGCTGGGCGCGAATCCGCGCGGCCAGCTCCGAGAGCGAGAACGGCTTGCTCAGGTAATCGATCGCACCCGCGTCCAGCCCGGCGACCCGATCCTCGACCTCGCCGCGTGCCGTGAGGATGATCACCGGGAGGGCGGGCTTGGCCTCGTGCAGCTCCTTGAGGACCTCATGACCGCTGCGAAGCGGCAGCATGATGTCCAGCACGACGAGGTCAAACGGCTCCGACATGGCCCGCCCGGCACCGGCGACGCCATCGACAGCGGACTCGACATCGAAGCCGTAGGAGCGCAACCCTCGTTCGAGGAAGTCGACGATCCCCGGCTCGTCTTCGATCACAAGCAGCCGCGCGGTCATCT
>JBKQJQ010000384.1:0-9550 GCA_052147875.1 Solirubrobacteraceae bacterium
CCCGGCTCAGTGCACGTAGTTCTTCGGGTAGGGCGTGTTGACGACCTCGGTGGCGCTGTACTCGACCCGCGTGCCGGTGTAATTGCACTGGTAGCTGGCGCTGGCCCCGACGGTCATCTGCGCCGTCTCTGAGCCCGCTGCGACCTTGCAGTTGGTCGACCGGCTCTGACGGTAGGTGAACTTCGTGCTATTGAGGTTGTAGGTCAGCACCGGCGCCCAGGTCGGAACCGTCAGCCCGATCACGTCGCCCTTCTTGACGGGGATCGCCGTGAAGGTCGTGAACGCCGGCGGCAACGACAACGGCTCCTGAAGCACCTGGCCCAGGAACGGAGTCACGTGGTAGAAGCCGCTCTCGGCGGCCACCGTGTACTTGTTCTTGGGGCCGGGCTGGAGCACGGTCAGCCCCAGCTGAGGCGTTCCGCCGTAGGCCGAGTCGAGCGTCTTGAGGTAGTTGTGCTCGGTCTTGGTATTGGTCGAGAGCTGCGACAGGCCGACCGTGAACGCCACGATCCAGCCGCCGCTCTTGACGACCGTCGGGTTGCTCACCCCGTCGCTCGTCGTCTGGATCGCCGTCGTCCGCGTCAAGATGATGAAGCACTGCGACGGCGAAACACCCTTGGGGCACGATGGCGCCGCGATTGGGGTCGTCGTCTGCCCGAGCTCGACGATCTTGGCCTCGGCCACGGCCGGCACAAGGGCGAGGCCTCCGACGACCAATCCTGCAGTTACCAGCGAGAAACGTTTCATGATCATTCCCATTGAACACGGCTCGGAGGCGGCAGTTGCGCGCCTCGGCCTGCGTGGCCCGCAATCCTTACGATCCGCATCTTCGGGGCGCAGCCGCCCAGTGTCGCCGTGGGAGCTCTAGATCTTGGTGACGTTGACCGCCTTCGGGCCCTTCGGACCGGCCTCCTCCTCGTAGGAGACCTTGGATCCCTCGGCCAGAGAGCGGTAACCATCGCCGTTGATGCCGCTGAAGTGAACGAATAGGTCGCGACCGCCATCATCGGGCGTGATGAACCCGAATCCCTTGTCGTCGCTAAACCACTTGACGGTACCCGTTGCCATGAAACTCCCCTTGGCGCAACACGCCTTAGAACCAAGATCGGCGCCACCGCGACCCCGACCAGACGCGCAAAAACGTATCAGGGAGCGCGCCCGAACGGTTGGCCGGCTTATCGGAGCGCGTCGGCGGCGGCCGTGATCTCGGCCGCGTCGCCGCGCGACGGGCGCCACGGGAGGGTGAGCGGATCGTCGGTATAGCGCGGAATCACGTGGACGTGAAAGTGGAACACGGTCTGCCAGGCAGCCGGGCCACAGCCATTGAGCAGGTTGACGCCGTCGGCGCCTAGCCGCTCCGTGACGCGGCGGGCGAGGCGCTGCGCCGCGAACACCGTCGCCTCGAGATCGTCGTGCTCGATCTCCAGCAGGTTCGCGAAATGGTTGCGCGGAACCACCAGCGCGTGCCCTCGCGTGGCCGGGTTAATGTCCATGAACGCGATCGTCCGTTCGTCCTCGGTGACGATCGTCGCCGGTAGCTCGCCGGCGACGATCTTGCAGAACAGGCAGTCGGGGTCGCGCATCAGAGTGGCAGCTTACCCGGGTGTGCCGACCCGCTGGCGGGCGTAGCCGATCGCCTCCTCGCGCGAGGACACCTCCCCGGCGTACGCGGCCTCCTCGAGCTCGTGCAGAAGCTCCCCCAGCAGCGGCCCTGGACTGATCCCGAGTGCCGAGCCGAGGTCGTCGCCTCGGATTGGCGGTCGCGGAGGATCAGCGCTCCACGCGAGCGCCTCGGCGAACATGTCCCGTGCCAGCTCCAAGTGCTTGGAGATTGCCCGTTCGGAGTTGTCCCCCCGCGTCGCCAGGCGGTCGGCGACGCTCAGCACGGTCACGTCGGCCCCGACGGGCGCGCAGGCGTCGAGGTAGCGGTAGACGTCGCGGCGATCGAGCGGTATCCGGTGGACCAGGAAGCCGAGCCGGAGGTGGTGGCGAGTCAGCGCGCCGACGTATTCGGCCAGCCGCGCGCTCGCTCGCAGGCGCCGCAGGATCGCCGTCGAAAGCTGCGCACCCGCCTCGTCGTGGTGCATGAACGTGACCCTGCCTTCGGCGGTCACCGCCCGCGTCTGCGGCTTTGCGATGTCGTGCAACAGGGCCGCGAACCGCAGCGCCCCGCCCCGCGTCAGCTCGTCGGCGAACGGCTCCGCGAGCAGCGCCTGGACGGCCCCCGCCTGATCACCGAAGGCCGGTGCCGGGTCGTGCTCGAGCGCCACCATCTCAGCCAGCACCGCGCGCGTGTGGTCATACACGTCGAGGTGATGAAAGCGGCTCTGATCGATGCCCCGCAGATGCGAGAGCTCCGGCAGCACGACGCCGGTGACGCCGATCTTGTCCATCAGATCCAGTCCGTCGACCGCCCCCGGAGCGCTGAGCAGCCGCCGCAGCTCGGCGAACACTCGCTCGGACGCGCATGCGCTGAGCTCGGGCGCGCTTGCGCGCGCAAGCACGACCGTCTCGGGCTCGACGGTGAAATCGAGCTCGCACGCGAGCCGTGCGAGCCGCAAAGCTCGCAGCGGATCGAGCTCGAACGCCTGCGCGGAGGCGGCACGCAGCGTGCGTGCCCGCAGATCGTCCACCCCGCCAAGCGGGTCAACCAGCGCACCCGCGTCGACCCCGAGCGGCTGTGCGATCGCGTTGACGGTCAGGTCGCGCCGCCGCAGGTCCGCTTCGATTCCGTCGCCCTCGAGCGCCGTCAGATCGACCTGCCAGCTGCGGTCGTGAGCCACCACGCGCCAAGCGCCGAACTCGTCGGAGAGCGCGAACGCGACGCCGTCCGCGCCTCGCGCAACGGCGCGTGCGACGTCCTGTAGCCCCCCCGACGCGACGACCACGACGTCGTAGTCCGCGGTCGGCCTCCCCAGCAGCCTGTCGCGCAGGGCGCCACCCACGAGCCATGCTCGGTCGACGTTCGCCAGTAGCGCGTCCAGCGGCTCAGTCACGGTCGGCCGCGCCATCGCGGTGATAACTGCGCGGTACGCGCCGCGAGATCCCGCACAGGAACTCATGCGCAATCGTCCCGAGCCGGTTCGACACGTCCTCGACGCTCTGGCGCTGCGTCCCGTCGGCGCCGATCAGGGTCGCCTTCGCACCAGCAGCCACGTCGGCCGCCGGCGACGCGCCGACGTCGACGGTGATGTTGTCCATGCTGACCGTGCCGACCAGCGGGTAGCGATGGCCGGCGATCAGCACATCGCAGTTGTTGCTCAGGTCGCGTCTGACCCCATCTCCGTAGCCGATCGGCAGCGTTGCGATCCAGGTCTCGCGGTCCGCGATGAAGCGTCGGCCATAGCCCGCGGAGTCGCCCGGGCGGGCGCGCTTGACGGCCGCGACGTACGAGCTCAGCTCGAGCGCCGGCTCAAGCCCGTAGCGGCTGGGATCCTCGTTCATTGGGTCACAACCGTAGAGCGCGATCCCGCAGCGGACCATGTCGAAGTGACTCGCCGGCTCGCGCAGCGTCGCGGCGCTGTTGGCCGCGTGGACCACGATTCCCGGCGCCAGGCGCCTCATCTGGGCCACAAACGGGGCAAATGCCTCGAGCTGCGCCACGACGAATCTGCGGTCGCCGTCAGCGGTCGCGAAGTGCGTCATCGCGCCGGCGAGCTCGAGCGCAGGCGTCGCGCTCAACACGCGGTCGGCGACCGCCAGCGCCTCGGTCAGCTCCCTGGTCCCGAGCCGCCCCATGCCGCTGTCGAACTTGACGTGGATCTTCACCGGGGAGCTGGCAGCCGCCGCCACGGCGGTCACGAACTCGTCTGTCCAGGCGGTCAGCTCGGCCCGCGCCTGGAGCGCGATTGGCAGCTCCTCGGCGCTCAACGCGCCGAGCACTAGCACTGGCTCAGAGACACCCGCCGCCCGCAGCTCGGCGGCCTCATTGGCGGTCGCGACCGCGAGCTGAGTCGCCCCGCCCGCGAGCGCCGCGCGGGCGGTCTGCACCGCACCATGTCCGGACGCGTCGGCCTTGACGACCGCGCACAGCTTCGCATCGCCGGATAGGCCGGCGGCCAGACGAGCGGCGTTGCGCTCGATCGCCGCCAGGTTCACTCGCGCCTGCGCCCGCAGCGCCACGCTCAGACCCCGAATCGTGCCCTGGGCAGCGCCTCGATCACATCGCGCGCGATCACGCCCTCGGGCCCGATCCATTCGGCCGCCAGCTGCCCGGCGCGAGCGTGGACCAGCACCGCGGCACAGGCGGCCTCGAACGGATCCACGTGCTTGGCCAGGTACGCGCCGACGACACCCGATAGGACGTCGCCGCTCCCCGCCGTGGCGAGCGCCGACGCCCCGCCGCGGCTGATCGCCACGCGTCCCGACGGTTCGGCGACGATCGAGTCGTCGCCCTTGAGCACGACCACGGCGCGCGCGAGCGCGGCGGCTCGCCGAGCGTAGGAGAGCCGCCGGCGCTCGATCTCGTCGCTCGGGAGTCCCAGCAGGCGACCCAGCTCGCCCGCGTGCGGGGTCAGCACGGTCGCCGCGACGCGCTTCGCGAGCGATTCCAGCCGCTCCGCGTGGGCGTTGAGCCCATCGGCGTCGAGCAGCAGCGGAATCTCGACGCTGCGCGCGAGCTCGCGGCACAGTTCGACGGTCTCGGGCTCCCGCCCGATTCCGGGACCCAGCACGAGCGCGTCGGACCGCGTGGCGCGGTCGCGAACGCGCTGCGCGTCGTCGCGACGCAGCGCCCCGTCGCGGTCCGCGAGCGGCACCGTCATCACCTCCAGCAGCCGCTGTTCGAATACCAGGTTCAGCGACGCCGGCACGAATGCGGTCACGTAGCCAGCGCCCGCGCGCATCGCAGACTCCGCCGCCAGGCACGGGGCGCCGGTCAGTCCCAGCGAGCCGCCACAGACGAGCACGCTGCCCGCGGCGAACTTGGTCGACTCCCGGCCACGCATCGGGATCGCCTCGGTGACGCCCTGGTTGATCAAGCCGATGTGCGGGGTCACGGGCGCCCCATCCGGGATCCCGATGTCGACCACGGTCACGTCGCCTGCATGGTTCTTGCCAGGGGCGATCCAGAGGCCCGGCTTGCTGGCGTGAAAGGTCGCCGTGGCGGCGGCCTCGACCGCGACGCCCGCCGTCTCGCCGGTCGACGCGTCGACTCCACTCGGCACATCGCAGGCGATCACGACCGTGTCCCGGCGGGTGCCGTTGATCGCTTCGATCGCCCCTCTTGCGGGCCCGTGCGGCTCTCCAGCGAAGCCGGTGCCGAGGATCGCGTCGACGATCGCGGCGGCGTCCTGGAGAGCCTCGGGTCCGAACGGACGTGGTGGCTCGCCCGCCAGCCGCTCGAGGTTCGTGCGCGCATCGCCGCGCAACGCTCCGCGTTCGGCCAACAGCAGGACGTCCACCTCGCGGCCGCGGTCACGCAGCAGCCGCGCGGCCACCAGTCCGTCGCCGCCGTTGTTGCCCTTTCCGCAGACGACCACGATCCTTCCCTGCGACGCACGCTCAGCGACGAGCTGGGCGAGACCCGCGCCCGCGCGCTCCATCAGGTCGATCCCGGGGATCTCCTGCTGCTCGATCGCCCATTGATCGATGGCTCGTTGCTGCTCTGCGTCGGGCAGCGGCTCGAACCAGTCAGTCGACGAGGTCACGGCGCGTCAGCTTATGCCTGCTCGGCGACGGTGATCGCGACAGCCGCCGCGTCACGTCGGGTGTGGGTCAGCGAGATCCGCACCCCGACCCCGAGGCTCGACGCACGGTCGGCCGCCGTACCGTGGAGCGTGACGATCGGCGGGCCATCGTCGGACACGACCTCGATGTCGAGCCAGCTCCACTCCGTCATACCGAGCGCCTTCGCCACCGCCTCCTTGGCACAGAACCTGGCCGCCAGGTGCTGGCCCGGTCGAGCTCGTCTGGCGGCGTACTCGCGCTCCTGGGCCGTGAACAGCCGCACCGCGAGCGCCGGACGGCGATCCAGCGCACGCTCGAGCCGCTCGATCTCGAGCAGGTCCACACCGATCGATGGGTGCTCACTCAACTGTGACCGTCTTGGCCAGGTTGCGTGGCTGGTCGACGTTCAGCCCGCGTAGCCGCGCGATGTTGTAGGCCAGCAGTTGCAGCGGGATGACGGCCAGCAACGGCGCCAGCATCCAGTCGGTCTCCGGCACGCGGATCAGCTCGTCCGCGTGCTGGGCGATGTGCATATCGCCTTCGGTGGCGACCGCGATCACCCGCGCGCCCCTCGCTCGGACCTCCTGCATATTGGAGATGACCTTCTCGAGCACCGGCGACTGCGTCGCGACGACCACGACCGGCGTCTGTTCATCGAGCAGCGCGATCGGACCATGTTTCATCTCGCCGGCCGCGTACGCGTCGGTCGCGATGTAGGAGATCTCCTTCAGCTTCAGGGCTCCCTCGAGCGCGACCGGCAGCCCGATGTGGCGGCCGAGGTACAGGAAGAATTCAGCTTTGTAGCAGCCGCGCGCAACCTCGGCCAGGCGCTCGCGGTCACGCTCCAGGAGCTCCGCGATCAGATGCGGAAGCCGCTTTAGATCGGCGATCGTGGCGGCCAGCGCGGGCGGCTCGAGCGTTCCACGCAACTCGGCGAGCCGCAGCGCCAGCAGGTACATCGCGGTGATCTGGGCGATGAACGTCTTCGTCGCCGCGACCCCAATCTCGAGTCCGGCCCTCGTGTAGAGGACGCCGTCAGCTTCGCGTGTCGCCTGCGCGCCCATGATGTTCGTGACCGCCAGCACCTTCGCGCCCCGGGCCCGCGCGGTCCGCATCGCAGCCAGCGTGTCGGCGGTCTCACCCGACTGCGAGATCCCGATCACCAGGTCGTCGGGACCGACGATCGGGTCGCGGTAGCGGTACTCAGAGGCGATGTCGACCTCGACCGGAACCCGCGCCCAATGCTCGATCGCATAGCGGCCGATCAGGCCGGCGTGGTAGGCGGTCCCACAGCCGACGATCACGATCCGCCGGGCGCGCCGCAGCAGTTCGTCATCGATTGAACCCAGGTCACCGAGGTCGATCCGGTCAGCGCGGGCAGCACGCTCGCCGAGCGTTTCGGCGACCGCATCCGCCTGCTCGTTGATCTCCTTCAGCATGAACGTCTCGTAGCCCTGCTTCTCGGCCATCTGGGCGTCCCAGTCGATCTCGACGATCTCGCGCTCGAGCGGCTGTCCGTCGGCGCTCTGGAACTCGACCCCGGCGGGGCGCAGCACCACGAGCTCGTCGTCGCCCATGTACTGGACGCGGCGCGTCTCGCGCAGGAAGGCTGGGATCGCGGAGCCGATGAACTGCTCGCCGTCGCCGCGGCCGACGATCAGCGGGCACTCCTTGCGGGCGCCGACCAGCACTCCGGGCTCGTCGGCGCTCATCGCGACAAACGCGTAGTGGCCGCGCAGCCGGTTGTACGCCTGCCGGACGGCGGCGACCAGGTCGCCGTCGTAGAAGCTCGCGACCAGGTGGGCGATCACCTCGGCGTCGGTCTCGGACGTGAACACGGCGCCCGCCTCGACGAGCTCGTCCTTGAGCTCAACGTAGTTCTCGACGATCCCGTTGACGACGATATGGACCCTGTCGGTCGTATCGAAGTGCGGGTGCGCGTTCTCCTCAGTGACCCGGCCGTGGGTCGCCCAGCGCGTGTGCCCAATGCCGGTCGTAGGCAATGGGCGCTCGGCGACTCCGACCGCGCCAGCCTCGGTCGCAGTATTGCGGCCATCGATCGCCGTCCGCAGCGCGCTCAGGTTCCCGACCGCGCGCACGGCGTCGATCCGGTCGCCGGCCAGCACGGAGATCCCGGCGCTGTCATAGCCGCGGTACTCAAGCTGCTCCAGGCCCTGGAGGAGCAGGGCGCGGACCTTGCGAGGGCCAACGTAGCCAACGATGCCACACATTTGCCAATCCTCCTGGCTAGTCGCAGGGATCACGAGCCGGTCGCCGCACACCGGCTCCTAGTAGCCCCATCGTCAGATGGTCTCGAGATTTTAACGGCGTGAACGGGCGAGCCGGGGGCTGCACGAGGTCGCCCGCCGGCGCTAACCGGCGTGGGCGTGACCGAGGGTTCGCCTGACGACCTCCGTCAGCCGCTCACAGACCGTGTCGGTCTCAGAAGCCGTGGGAGCCTCAACCATCACCCTGATCAGCGGCTCGGTCCCCGATACCCGGACCAGAACGCGTCCACGGCCGCTGAGCTGCGCCTGCTCCGCCTCGATCGCCTGCACCATCTCAGGCGCTTGGATCGTGCGCGTCAGTGAGGGGCGGTCGGCGGCGCGAACGTTTACGAGCCGCTGGGGCAGCTTCTCCATCGCGTCGCGCTCGCGCAGATCGCGTCCCGCCAGCGCCTCCATCGTCAGCAGCGCGGTGGCGATCCCATCGCCGCCGGGGCCGAAACCGAGGTCGATGATGTGGCCGGATTGCTCCCCGCCGAGCGCCCAGCCACGCCGGCGCAGCTCGTCGAGCACGTAGCGGTCGCCGACGGCGGTAACCGCCACCTCGACGCCTGCGGTCCCCATCGCGGCGTGAAAGCCGTAATTGGTCATTACTGTGACCGCCACGCCAAGGCCCGGCAGGCGGCCCTCGCGCTTGAGGTGGACCGCCGCCATCGCGACCAGCTCGTCGCCGTCGACGACCACGCCGTCGCCGTCGACGGCCAGTACCCGGTCACCGTCACCGTCGAACGCGAACGCGATGTCGTAGGCGCCCGCCCGCGTCTGCTCGACGACGGCGTCCATATGGGTTGAGCCGCAGCCGTCGTTGATGTTGCGCCCATCGGGATCGTCGGCGATCGCGGTCACCTCGGCGCCCAACCGGCGGAAGATCTCCGGCGCAGCCCGGTACGTTGCGCCGTTGGCACAGTCGAGCAGCACCCTCGTCCCGCTCAGATCGAGCTCCGCGAAGCGCGTGTGGAGCTCCCTCAGATAGTCCTCGAGCGCTCCGTGCAGCTGCCTCACACGCCCGAGCCGCGCCGGGCTGGCGATCGGCTGGGAGAGGGCTTCCTCGATCTCATGCTCGGTGTCGTCGTCCAGCTTGAAGCCGTCGGCCGCGAACAGCTTGATCCCGTTGTCCTCGTACGGGTTGTGCGAGGCCGAGATTACGGCCGCCATATGGAGACGGTGGCGGCGCACCAGTAGCGGCGCGGCGGGGGTCGGCAGCACGCCGGCGATCAGCGCATCGCCACCGGCGGCCGTGACACCGGCCGCGATCGCCGCCTCGAGCATCTCGCCCGACTCGCGCGTGTCGCGAACGATCAGGACCTGCGGCGCAGAGTGCTCGGACCTGGCGACCGCTGTCCGGGCGAGCGCGAGCGCCAGCTCGGCGGTCAGGAACTCCCCGGCGCGGCCACGGACGCCGTCCGTGCCGAAAAGCTGGCGCGGCATGGCGCCAGAAGCTAACGCTTTGAGAACTGCGGACGCTTGCGAGCCTTCTTGAGGCCCGCCTTCTTGCGTTCCTTGACGCGCGGGTCGCGGGTCAGGAAGCCGCGCCGCTTGAGCTCGCCGCGGAGGTTCGGGTCGGCGACGATCAGTGCCCGCGAGATCCCGTGCCGGAG
>JBKQJQ010000385.1:0-9859 GCA_052147875.1 Solirubrobacteraceae bacterium
CGCTCGAAGCTGTGGAACGGACTTGCCGGGAAAGGCCTTGGCGTGACGGCGACCGCGCGCAACTGGACAACCGTCGAGACGCTGCTCGCGATGGCCGCCGAATGACCGCCGAGGTGCGCGCGTACGAGGTCCTTGATGTTTTCACGTACACGCCGCTCGAGGGCAACCCGGTGGCCGTGTTCGTCGATGGCGCCGGACTCAGCGGCGAGCTGATGCAGCGCCTCGCGCGCGAGCTCAACCTGTCAGAGACGGTCTTCCTGCTCGAGGACTCCGACGGGGTCGACGCCCACGCGCGGATCTTCACGCCGGCGACCGAGCTGCCCTTTGCCGGCCACCCGACGCTTGGAGCGGCGGCGGTGATCGGCGCCAGCCGTGGCCTCGAACGAGTGCGGTTGGGAACCGGGGCGGGTGTTGTAGCGGTCGAGTTGCGACGCGAGGGCGGCACGGTCGTCTATGGCGAGATGCAGCAGCCGCTCCCGACCTGGCGCGAGTTGCCGGGGTCGAAGGCGTTGCTTGCCGCGGTGGGCGTGCAGCGGTCCGAGCTCCCCGTCGAGGTGTACGACAACGGCCCCCAGCACACGTTCGTCGCGCTATCGAGTGGGGCGCAGGTGGCGGCACTGCGCCCCGATCTGGCGGCACTGGCGGATGTGGGCGCGCTCGGGGTCAGCTGCTTCGCTGCCTCCGGCACGCGCGTCAAGACGCGGATGTTCGCGCCCGCGCTCGGGGTCGCGGAGGATCCGGCGACCGGCTCGGCCGCCGGCCCGCTGGCGGTCCATCTGGCGCGGCACGGCTGGACGGAGTTCGGACAGTGGATCGAGATCCGCCAGGGGGAGGAGATCGGCCGGCCGTCGCTCCTGCGAGCGGTCGCCCACGGGTCGAGCGACGGCTTGGAGCGCGTGCTTGTCGGTGGGGGTGTGGTGGTCGTCGCGCGCGGTTCGTATCGCGTTTGACTGCCGCCGCGACGGTGGGATACTCGGTCGCACCCCCAAACAACCTGCATCACTGTGGGAGGTGATCGCATGTCAGAGCCGGCACACGTCCTCGTCGTCGCCCACCAGACTGCAGCGACCCCCGCGCTGCTCGACGCGGTTCGCGAGCGCGCACACAGCGGGCCGGCAACGTTCCATCTCGTCGTGCCTCGGCTTGCGCACGGCATGCACAAGGTCGTCGACCCCCAGGACACGGGCGACGACGAAGCCGACAATGTGCTCGCGGCGGCGCTGCCGAAGCTGAGCGAGGCCGCCGGCGCCGACGTGACCGGGAGCCTTGGCGACCCCGAGCCGCTGATGGCGATCCAGGACGCGATCAACCTCGGCGACTACGACGAGATCATCATCTCGACGCTGCCCAAGCGGGTATCGAAATGGCTCAAGCTCGACCTCGTCAGCAAGACCCGCGGTCTCGGGCTGCCGGTCACGCACGTCGAGCAGAACAGCAAGGTGCAGGAGGCGGCTGGGGTATAGCCTGCCGCGTGTGAAGCTCGCCACCTTCAGCGCCCCCGGCAGCGATCAGGCGCGCGCGGGGCGGGTTGATGGCGATCGCGTTGTCGCGTTCGCCGACGGCGTCGAGGTCCGCGACGTGCTGGCCGGCGCTGCCGCCCGGGACGGCGACGAGTCCTGGGAGCTGGACGAGGTGACGCTGCAGGCTCCGATCCCGGTGCCGGGAGCGATCTACGCGATCGGGCTCAACTACGCCAAGCACATCGCCGAGACCGGCGCGACGATCCCCGAGACCCCGATCGTGTTCGTCAAGGTGCGCGGGTCGGTGGCGCCGCCCGGGGGCCCGGTCCACTGCCCGGCGGTCGTCAAGCGGCTCGACTACGAGGGCGAGCTTGTGATCGTGATCGGCGCCGGCGGCGCGATCGGCGGTTACTGCGTAGCCGACGACGTGACCGCGCGCGACCTGCAGGGCCGGGAGCCTCAGTGGACGCGGGCCAAGGGCGCCGACACGTTCTGCCCGTTCGGGCCGTGGGTGACGACCGCCGACGAGATCCCCGAGCCCGGCAACCTGCGTCTACAGACATGGGTCAACGGCGATCTCCGCCAGGACTCGAGCACCTCTGACCTGATCTTCGGCTGCGAGCAGCTGGTCGAGTTCATCGCCCAGACGTGCACGCTGATGGCGGGCGACCTGATCCTGACCGGGACCCCGAGCGGCGTTGGGATGGCGATGGACCCGCCGCGGTTCCTGCGGTCAGGAGATCGGGTGCGGATCGCGATCGAGGGACTCGGGGAGATCGAGCACCCCGTCGCTTAGCTATTCGAGCGTCGCGTTGACCGTGATCTCGACGCCGGCCAGCGCGCGAGAGATCGGGCAGTTCTTGCCGGCGCCCTGCGCGGCCTGCTGAAAGCCCGCCCGGTCGATCCCCGGAACGCGGCCGGTGACCGTCAGCTCGGAGGTGGTGACGGTTGGCGCCCCGTCCTTCTGATCGAGCGTCACCCTGGCGCTGACGTCGAGGTGCTCTGGGCTATGGCCGCCCTCTGCCAGCTCGTGCGAGAGCGCCATCGCGAAGCACGAGGAATGGGCCGCCGCGATCAGCTCCTCGGGGCTGGTCTTGCCATTGGAGCGCTCGGTCCGTGAGGCCCATGTCACCGACATGTCGGCGAGCGCCCCGCTGGCACCGTTCAGGGTGCCATTGCCGTGTGCGAGGTCGCCATCCCATGCCGTGGTTGCAGAACGCTCAGCGATTGCCATCGTGTTCCTCCCGGGGTATTACCTACTCAGTGGTGCTCGATCACGCGATCGATCAGACCGTACTCGACCGCCTGGTCGGCTCTGAAGAAGCGATCGCGCTCCATGTCGGCGTGGACCTGCTCGAAGCTCTGGCCGGTGTGGAAGGCGTAGATCTCGTCGATCCGCTGGCGAATGTTGAGGATCTCGCGGGCGTGGATCTCGATATCTGTCGACTGACCCTCGAAGCCCGCCGACGGCTGGTGGATCAGCAGACGGCTGTTCGGGAGCGAGAAGCGCTTGCCCTTGGCGCCGCCGGTGAGCAGCAGCGAGCCCATCGACATCGCGATCCCGACGCAGATCGTCTGGATCTCGGGCTTGATGAACTGCATCGTGTCGTAGATCGCCAGCCCCGAATAGATCGAGCCGCCGGGGCAGTTGATGTAGATCGAGATGTCCTTGTCGGGGTCCTGCGACTCGAGGTGCAGCAGCTGTGCGACCACCAGGTTCGCGATCTGGTCGTCGATCGGCGTGCCGAGAAAGACGATCCGCTCGTTGAGCAGACGGCTGTAAATGTCAAACTCGCGCTCGCCTCGGGCTGTGCGCTCGATGACCATTGGGACTAGGGGCATGGGCAACACCCTAGAACATGTACGCGTGCGGCTAGCTCGAGACCCTGTGGTACAGCGCTTGGGCGGCCGCGATCATCGTCGCCCGTGGGACGCTGTTGGCGGCGCCGTCCTGCCAGCCCGAGCCGATCAGGTAGTAATAGTCGCCATCGGTGAAGCCGATGTTGCGCCCGCCAGTCGAGCCGTCCTGCTCAAAGCCGCGGGCGCCGGGGATGCCGGGGACCGTGAACAACGTCCACGGGCCGTAGGTCGAGTAGGTGTGGTGCAGCTCGGCAGCCGCACCGGAGCTCGACTTGAACTGCTCGACGATGCTGACCCCGTAGCGGTTTTGCGACTTGCCGGCGAGCGACTCCCTGATACCGGCGACGAACCCGAGCTTGCGTAGGCGGGCGACCTCGGCGTTCTGGGCCCCTGGCCCCAGGTTCTCGGCCGCGGCCCAGAGCGTGGCGCTCGTGACCGGCGACGCGGATTGGCCGTACATCCCGCCCAGCTCTCGGGATTTCATCAGCCCGAGTTGCAGCGCCCGCGGGTGCGCCTTGGTCTGGGTTGCACCGCTGCCTCCACAGGCGGCTAGTGCCAGCGTCACGCCGACCGCTGCGAGCCACCTGAATGAGGAGCAACGCACCGGCCGATCATCTGCGACCGCGTCTGCTACGTCAAGAGCACCGCTGTGCCCTCGAAGGCTCCGGCACGCAGGTCGGCGAGCGCCTGCTCGGCCTGGTCGAGCGGGTAGGTCGTGACCGTGGCACGGATCGGAACCTGCTCGGCCAGCGCCAGGAACTCGTAGCCGTCCTGCCTGGTCAGATTGGCGACTGAGCGGATCTGGCGCTCACCCCACAGGTCGTCATATGGAAAGCTCGGGATGTCGGTCATGTGGATCCCGGCGCAGACGACGCTGCCCCCAGGCGCTAGCGCCTTCAGTGCTGCGGGGACGAGCTCGCCGGCCGACGCAAAGATGATCGCGGCGTCGAGCTGCTCCGGCGGTTGCTCGTCGCTGCCGCCCGCCCAGGTCGCGCCCAATGAGCGGGCGAACTCCTGGGTTCGTTCGTCGTTTGCGCGCGTGAACGCGTAGACCTCGCGGCCTTGGTGGACGGCGGCCTGGCAGATCATGTGCGCCGCGGACCCGAACCCGTACAGCCCGAGGCGGTGCGCGTCGCCGGTGAACCGCAGCGCGCGGTAGCCGATCAGGCCGCCGCACAGCAGCGGCGCGGCCTGCTCGTCTGACAGCGCGTCGGGCAGCGGCAGGCAGTAGCGCTCGTCGGCGACGGTCAGCTCGGCGAAGCCGCCGTCGATGTCTCGGCCGGTGAAGCGGCCGTTGACGCAAAGGTTCTCGCGGTCGCTCGTGCAGTATCGACAGGAGCCGTCGGTCCACCCCAGCCAGGGCACACCGAACCGCTCGCCGTCTGCTGTGCGACCGACGATCTGGTGGCCGAGGATCACCGGCAGCTTGGTCGCCTCGATCTCGTGGTCGCGGAGGTGCAGGTCAGTCCGGCAGACCGCACAGGCCTCGATCCTGAGCAACAGCTGGCCGTCTTGCGGCTCGGGGTCCGGTACGTCGGCAGGACGGAGCAGTTCGCCCTGGCGTTCGAGCAGGATCGCGTGCATGCGCGGGCTCGCTACGGGGTCGCGCTAAGCCAGGCGGTCAAGGATGTGTGGTTTCCCGATGGCACGCCGGTGCGCAGCTCCTCGCGGATCTCGCCCAGCGTCCCGAACCGCTCTGCGACCACGTTGTGCTGATGGATCGTCTCGAGGTTGACCTGGTTGGCCGACACGAACGCGCGGTCGTCGAGCGCCGGGAAGCGGTCGATCACGCCCCGCACCATCTCGCGCACGCAATCCTCTACGAACCGCGGGCGGCGGTGGGCCTTCTCGACCACGTGCGCCTCGTCGGAGCGTTTCATCAGCTCGTAGATCTCCGACGACATCGAGTGCTCGACGATCTCGAGCAGGGTCGCGGCGTCGATCTCGTCCTCGCACAGCTCGGTGCAGCCGATGTGCAGCGTCCCGAGGCCGCGCTGGTTGTGGGTCGCGACTGGGACGGCGTCGAGGATCCGGTCGATGTCGTCGGTGCTGAAGCCCTCGCTCTCGAGCCGCTTGCGCGCTTTTTCGGCTACGAGCCCCTGGGCGCAGGGGCAGGCCGTCATCCCCTGCGCGGTCACGCCCACGAGCCTGCGCGTGCCGAGCTCCGTCGCGACCGCGACGCCGTGAAGCGTGTAGAGCTCCTGCGTGTTGACGCCCGATACCGGAGCTGGCTTGTGTTCCGGGAAGCGTGCCTCGACGCTGACCTCCGCGCGACGCGCGCCTTGGCGCGAGCGCACGAGTTGCGCGATGTGCTCGGCCAGTGTCTCGACCTTGAAGCCGGCGTCGTTGAACACGACTTCGCCGATCGACTCGTTGACGACCTCCTCGAAGCGCGACATGTGCGCGCCCTTCTGGTCGGAGTCGAGCTCGATCACGCACTCGAAGCGGGCGGAGAAGAGTTGCTCGGTGCCGTTCTGGCGCAGACGGATCACCTTTTCGACACCGGTCACGCCAACCCGCGACAGGCTCAGCGCGAGCGCTGGCGGCTGCGATTGGACGTCGATCAGCGCGGTGCGGGTGGGGGTGATGTCGGTCATCGTCTCCGGATCCTCGAGTTGCGTGCCGCTCTGTGTCTCTAAGACTAGACACGTCGGGGCGTCGGCCCCCGTCTATGCAGGGTTCGGAATCTGCCGAAAGTGTGGTATCACTCCGCGGTCGTATCAGGAGTCACGAGAGGATCAGAGAGGGAGCTCCCATGGTCGGGGAGCTCTAGACCGCTAAGGAGGAGCTCAGGGGCTGTGAGCGTTGACGAGATCGTTCTATTGAGCGACGACGCGCCGATCGCGGAGCTGGAGGAGCTTCGGTCGCTGATCGCTGAGGGGCAGGAGCGGGGATATCTCACGTTCGGCCAGATCGAGGCATGCCTCGAGGAGGTCGAGGTCACCAAGGAGCAGATCCAGGAGTTGCACGCCTACCTGGACGAGCACGGAATCGACGTTGTCGAGTCCAATGGTCAGCCGGCGCGGTCGGAGGGGGGAAGCCTCGAGGCTGCGGCTTCGGAGAGCGCCGCGGCGTCGTCGGACGTTGAGCGACCTAAGAAGGTAGAGGTCGACCTGACGGTCGAGCCGAGCCTCGATTCCCTGCGTTTGTACCTGCGCTCGATCGGGCGCGTGAATCTGTTGACCGCCGAGCAGGAGGTGCAGCTGGCGCGGCGCATTGAGCGCGGCGACATGGTCGCCAAGCAGCAGATGATCGAGGCCAACCTGCGACTCGTGGTGTCGATCGCGAAGTCGTATCTGGGTCGCGGACTGACGTTCCTGGATCTGATCCAGGAGGGCTCGATGGGGTTGATCCGGGCGGTCGAGAAGTTCGATTACCGGCGCGGCTACAAGTTCTCGACCTACGCGACCTGGTGGATCCGCCAGGCGGTGACCCGCGCGATCGCCGACAAGGGGCGAACGATCCGGATCCCCGTCCACATGGTCGAGAAGCTCAACAAGGTTGTGCACGTCGAGCGCCAGCTGGTCCAGCAACTCGGGCGTGAACCGACCCCGGAGGAGATCGCTACGGAGCTGGACACAAGCGTGCGCGAGGTCCGCGACGTGCTGCGGATGGCCCAGCAGCCGATCTCGCTCGAGAAGCCGATCGGCGAGGAGGACGACTCCGAGCTCGGGGACTTCGTCGAAGACCAGACCGCCGAGTCGCCGTTCGAGCTCGCGTCTGAGCACCTGCGGCGCGAGAACCTGCGACGCGCGCTGGCGGCTCTGCCCGAGCGCGAACGCGAGGTGATCGAGATGCGGTTCGGGCTTAGTGGCGAGCGCCCTTACACGCTTGAAGAGGTGGGGCGGGCGTTCAACGTGACGCGCGAGCGGATCCGGCAGATCGAGAACCACACGCTCAAGAAGCTCGAGGCGTTGCCCGAAGCGCAGCGGTTGCGCGACGGGTCGTAGAACTCTGTAACAAACGCCGGGCCAGGTCCTACGGTCTGGCTCATGGACGTCAAGAGAGATCCGCGTGGTCAGGGAGACGAGGGCGAACGTTCGGCGATGCTGTGGTTCGGGGAGCGTGGCGCGGCGGTGTTCATGCCGGTCTTTCACAGCCCCGATTTCGACCTGATCGCCGACTCGGGAGACGGGGTGGCTCGCATCCAGGTGAAGACCTCCGGGTGCTTCATACGCGGTCGCTGGGACATAACGCTGTGCACGCGGGGCGGCAACCGCAGCTGGAGTGGTCTGGTGAAGCACCTCGACCCGACCCGCTACGACTATCTGTTTGTATTGGTCGGCGATGGCCGCCGGTGGTTAATTCCGTCGTGGGAGGTCGGCGGACGGTGCGGGATCCGACTGGGCGGCCCCAAGTACGCGAGGTATGAAATCGAGCCCGGCCAGCCGCTCCAGTCAAAGCCGTCGACGCTAGACTCGCGGGCCCCACGGCGGGGTTCCCGAGCGGTCAAAGGGACATGACTGTAAATCATGCGGCTCAGCCTTCGCAGGTTCGAATCCTGCCCCCGCCATCGTCGTCGCGGGCCACGCCACGAGCCTGACTTCCCTGCTTGACCCGGTGACCTTCTCAAGGCGCGCTGTCCGCTCGCTCGCGCGGGTACGCCGTGATCGAGCCGTGGGGCAGAAGTCCTGCTCCTGCACGCTTTCGTGCAAGGCGCTCGGGGCATAACCGCGGCGATTTCGCCGTGTTACCGTGACCGCGCCTGTTCGAGGCTGAGCCTCGGAGAGACAGGCGCCAGGGCGGCTGGCGGCCGCTTCGACGAACGCGCATGCGACGCTCCAACACGCAACCGACTCAGATCGCCGGTGCCCTGGTCGTAGCGACGATCGCAGTCGCGGCCGCGATCGTATTGCTGGTCGGCGGCTCGCGGGCGGCGCACGCCGCTACCAGGAGTCAGCTCCAGCAGCGAATAAGCGACGGACAGAGCCGCGTGTCGGCGCTCGCCGGCGCGGTCAGCTCAGCGAACCGCGCAGTCAGTCGGCTCAGCGCAAGCGCCGCCGCGCTCGAGCGCCAGGTCATGGGCCTCCAGGCCGACCTCAACTCGAAGCAGGCGGAGCTGCTGGTCCTGCGCAGTGGGCTCGACGCCGCGCGTGCACGGCTGGCGCGGCTCGAGGCGGCTCAGGCACAGACGCAGGCGGTGCTATCACAGCAGTTGGTGGGGAGCTACGAGGCGGGCAGCCCCGACCTCGTCAGCGTGGTGCTCGACGCGACCGGCTTTCAGAACCTTCTGGAGCTACTGTCATTCGAGCAGCGAATCGGCCAGCAGGACGCCCGAATCGTGGGACAGGTGCGCGCTGCGCGTCGCGCCGTGGCAGCGGAAGCGGTCCATCTCGGAGCGCTGTCGGCGCGCCAGCAGGCTCTCACTGCACAAGCCCTGGCGGATCGAAACCGCGTCGCGCGGGCGCGCGTACAGCTCGTCTCCGAACAGCTGGCGATGATCAGGGTGCGTGACTCAAAGGCGGGCCAGCTGTCGGCGGCGCGCAGCCAGGTCGCCTTGCTTCGCGCCCAGCTCGGCCGCCTGATCACCGCCGAGCAGCGGGCGGCAGCAGCCGCGCCGACCGGCGCTGGTAGTGCCGGCAGCCCTCCGGCCGCGCCGGTCACGCGCTCGAGCGCCGGCGGCTTCACGTTCCCGATGCCGAAGGGCGACGTCTCGCCGCCGAGCACCTGGACGCTCGACCAGGGCGTCGACATCTCCGCACCAGGCGGCACCCCCGAACTCGCCGTCTGCTCCGGCACGATCGTCCTACACGGGATCGGTGGCTTCGGCCCATCCGCCCCGGTGCTGCACTGCGACAGCCCGCTCGACGGCTACGACTACGTCTACTACGGCCACGCCGGCCCGGGCAACTGGACGCCGGTCGGGACCCATGTCAGCCAGGGCCAGGTGATCTCCCAGGTCGGCTACGGCATCGTCGGCATCTCCTCCGGCCCGCACCTTGAGATCGGCTTTGCGGACTCGAGCGGCTCGCCGATCGGGCCGTCGACTGCGCCGACGATGATGTCGTTGCTGCGGGCCGCATACGGCGCCTAGCTACTCGGCCGCCAGCCTTTCGCGATCATCCGCGAGCCGATACGCTGGCTCGCAGCGCCCTCTTAGCTCAGCTGGTAGAGCACTTCCATGGTAAGGAAGGGGTCGTCGGTTCGAGTCCGACAGAGGGCTCTAAAAAAGCCCCGGTAATACGGGGTTTTATGGTTCTCGACCCCTCGTTTTCAGTGACCGGGGTGCGTGCCGAGCTGAGGCCCGGTGGCTAACGGCGGCGACGAGTAGCGCTCCGCACAGCCGTCAGGACGGGGCCATCGCTGCCAGCCCCGCAGCCGCCATGGACCGATTCAGCTCGGGGTCACACGCGTGTCGCGCGGCGTAGTACGCCGGCGAACCGATGTTGAACTGGCCGTGCATGATCCGGTGGCCGTCAGCGGTGATCGTCGGGTCGCCGAAGTGCGGGAGCCCGTGGCTGCGCATGCACTTCGCCCACGTCACCATGAGCCCGCGAATCCTCGCGAGCTGCGGGGTGGTCGGCGCCGGTGGCTGGGGC
>JBKQJQ010000386.1:0-5522 GCA_052147875.1 Solirubrobacteraceae bacterium
GGCCCTCAACCTTGCGCGTCTACCAATTCCGCCACAGGCGCGTGGGCGGGCAGTATATCCCCGCCTCGTCGCTCTGATCGGCGCGCCGGGCGTGTTTCTTGAGCGTGCCCGCGGATTGCGGCTTGACCGTGCGAGCGGTGGCGGCTTGAGCGTGCCTGCGGACGGCGGCGTGACCGTGCCCGCGAACGGGCGCTTTGACCGTGCCCGCGATCGGCGTCCTGACCGTGCCCGCGGACGACGTCCTGAGCGTTACGGGGCTCTTCGTCTGAGTGGCTACATAGGTACCGCGGCTTGTGTCCGTCCGCCGGCCGCGCTAGATTTGCGAACACATGTTCGATGCAGGCCACCGGCGGCCGATCCGATCAAGGAGTTCACGCATGGACCTGACCAAACGTCAGCAAGAGATCTTCGACTTCATCAAACGCTATTCGGCGAGGTACGGCTACCCGCCGACGGTGCGCGATATCGGCAAGGCGGTCGGTCTGGCCTCGTCGTCGACGGTTCATGCACACCTGGCAAACCTCGAGCGCATCGGGATGCTGAGGCGCGACCCGACTAAGCCGCGTGCGATCGAGTTGCTCGACCGCGCCGCGGCGGGGGTCAAGACATTCGTCAACCCCGGGCTGCCGCTAGTCGGGCACGTCGCGGCCGGCCAGCCTGTGGTCGCCGAGGAGAACATCGAGGATTACATCCAGACGCCGGCGTTCGCGGGCGGAGAGGACGGCGAGTACCTGCTCCGCGTGCGGGGTGAGTCGATGAAGGACGTTGGCATCCTCGAGGACGACCTGGTCGTGGTGCGCCCGCAGGAGACCGCCGAGGACGGCGACATCGTCGTCGCGTTGGTGGGGGAGGAGGCGACCGTGAAACGCTTTTTCCAGGAGTCCGACCACATCCGCCTGCAGCCGGAAAACGACTCGATGGAGCCGATCCGTAGCCGCGATGTGCGCGTCCTGGGCCGGGTCGTCGGGCTGATGAGGAACATCGCGTGAGCACGCTCGCGCCGACAGCACTGAGCGTGCGTGCCCAGCGTGGCCGCGAACGCGGGCGGTCGCGGGTGCCGCAGACGCTGTTTGACGATCTGGGCGGCGAGCCGACCCTGGACGAGCTGATCGCCGGGGTATGGGAGGGTCTCGCCGCCCAGCGCTCAACTCGCTGCCCGGTGTGTGAGGCGGAGATGCAGCCGGTCTACGGCGCACACGCGCTGCAGCCGGATGATTCGGCCACGGCCGGGATGAGCGAGGCCGGACGCCGAGCAGGCCGCACGCCCGAAGGCGGGTGCTGCACGGGCTGCGGTACCGCATTGCATTGAGATTGGATCCCGGCGCTATGCTGCGCAGCCGCAGGCTGAGCAGTCGCGGAGGTATCACCTTCGAGGAAAGTCCGGACATCACAGGGCAGGGTGGTCAGTAACGCTGACCCGGGGAAACCCGCGGGAAAGTGCCACAGAAATGACACCGCCTAAGCCTGGAGCCGCTGCAGAGCTCCAGGCCGGTAAGGGTGAAATGGTGCGGTAAGAGCGCACCGGCGTCGCGGTGACGCGGCGGCCAGGCAAACCCCACCCGATGCTAGGCCAAGCAGGACCGTTAGTAGGTGGCCCGCCAAGGTCCGGGTAGGCCGCTCAGATGGATGACTGCTCTCGACAAGATCCGGCTTATAGGCCTGCTACGGAAGAGCCCCGCTCCGGCGGGGCTCTTCTACTGACCGGGTCGCCGCGGGGCGCAGCGTTCGCTGCAGCCAAACGAGATAGGGCCGGCAGAGCGCGTCAGCGCGAGCGCCGCGCGCCGGCGTCAGCTCGCCGTGTCGGCCGCCGCGCCTGCGCTCGGCAGCGCAGGCCGCTCGGCCCGCTCCCCGTCACGCGCCGCGAAGAACTCCGCGCCCTCGATATTCAGCCGCGGCACAACGCGGTCGAGCCAGTGCGGCATGTACCAGTTGACCTTGCCCATCATCACCATCAGCGCCGGCACCAGCAGGCAGCGAACGACGGTCGCGTCGAGGATCACCGCCACCGCCAGCCCAACTCCGAACTGCTTCACCGTCGGGTCGCCGTTGAGTACGAAGCTGCCGAACACGAAGACCATGATCAGCGCCGCCGCGGTGATCACGCGGGCGCTCGTTGCCAGACCGCCGACGACCGATCGGTGCGTGTCCTCGCCCGCCGTGACGTGCTCCTTGATCTGGCTGACGAGAAACACCTCATAGTCCATCGACAGACCAAAAAGGATCGCGAACATGAACAGCGGCACATACGAAACGATCAGGACTGAGCCGCTCAGCCCGATCGGGCCGCTCAGCCAGCCGTACTGGAAGATCGCCACCAGGACCCCGTACGAGGCGCCGATCGAGAGCAGGTTCATGACCGCCGCCTTGGGTGGCACCACGACGCTCCTGAAGGCAACGATCAGCAAAACGAAGCTGAGCGCGATCACGACGAGGATCTGGAGCGGCAGCTTGCTCGAGATCTGCGCCGCCAGATCGACGTATGAGGCCGTCACGCCGCCGACGTGCGCCTGCAGGTCCGTGTTCTGCTCTGCCATCGGGATCACGCTCGACCGCAACGTGTCGACCAGGTCAGCCGTTTGGCTGTCGGCCGGCCCATGGGTCGGGATCACGTTGAAGTAGGCGGTCGTGCCTGCCATGTCGAGCTTGATCGGGCTGACGCTGGCTACGCCGGGCGTGTCGGCGATGTCCTTCTGGAGGGTTGCGAGGCGCGGATCCGAGGTTCCCTTCGCCGGGGTCTTGAGCGTCGCCGCTACGAGCAGGGGTCCGTTGACGCCTGGCCCGAAATCGTCCGCGATCAGGTCGTACGCCCGCCGTGCGGTCGTCGAGGTCGAGAGCGCCGCCGTGTCCGGCTGGCCGAGGGTCAGAGAAAGCAGCGGGATCGTCAGCGGGATCAACACCGCGAGTGCCGCGATCACCGCCAGCACGGGATGACCGCAGACGGTCCTGCCCCAGCGCACCCAGCGCCCGCCGTGGGCCTCGGACTCGGGCCGGTGGCGGCGTACCCGCAACGCATTGATCCGCGATCCGAGGATCGCCAGCTCCGCCGGCAACAGGGTAAGAGCCGCGGCGACCGCGACGACGACGGCGATCGCCGCCATCACCCCCAGCGTTGTGACGAGCGGAATCGTCGCCACCGCCAACGACAGCAGCGCGATCGCGACGGTCCCGCCGGCGAAGAACACCGCTCCGCCCGAAGTCGCTGTCGCTCTCGCGATCGACTCGGGCACGTCCAGCCGCTCATCGAGGCCACGGAAATGGCGCGTCACGATGAACAGCGCGTAGTCGATCCCGACGCCGAGGCCGATCATCGTCGCCAGCGTTGGCGCGACCGTCGGCACCGTCAGCGCGTGAGTCAGGATCCGGATGATCGAAAGCGTGCACAGCAGCGCCAGGATCGCGGTGAAGATCGGCATCAGCATCGCCGAGACGGTTCCGAATGTCAGCGTCAGGATCGCCATCGCGGCGATCACACCGATCAGCTCGCTCGACTCGGTCGAGGGTTTTGAAACCTTCTGACCCAGCTGGCCGCCGGTCTCGATCTCGAGCCCAGCGTCCTTTGCGGGCGCCGCCGCGTCGATGATCTCCTGGGCGTCGTGTTCAGACAGCGAGCCGGGGCTCTCCGCCAGGGTGACGGACAGATAGCCGGTCTTCTGGTCCTTGCTCAGCGCCGACGCGCCCTGCGGCGTCAGCGGATTGACGACCGCGGCGACCAGCGGGTCCTTGGCGACGTCGGCCGCGGCGTGATCGACCGCATCCGCGTACTTCGTATCGGTCAGCTTGCCGCTCGATGCGTGGATAACGATCGGGCTGGTGCCGTTTGCCTGGTCGGGAAACGACTTCTTGAGCGCGTCGGTCGCTTGCTGGCTGTCGGTTCCCGGCAGCGACAGGTTGTCGTTGGTGTTGTCGCCAAGCGTGTGCGACACCGCGACCAGAGCGATCGTCAACAGGACCCAGACGGTGAGGACTATGAACCTGCGCCGCACGCAGAACCGCGCGACGGCGTACAACATCGCGGTCAATTTCGCCGACCATCCCCTCTCGGCTCAGAGCGCCTGATGCTGTCGGGCCGCCAGAGTGGTGTCAAGGGCGGTTCGGCTCGGGTCGGCGCCCCGAGCCTTCGGATCGACTACGCTGGCCGCCGCTTCAGGACCTTATGAGGAGAAAAGTAGTTGTTTGGAAAACTTGCTTCGGTCGTCGCCGTGCTATCCGGAGTCGCGATCGCCGCCAGCCCTGCGGCCGCCAAGGATTACGCGATCATCGCGCGCGACATCGTGCCGTCGGGGCAGTACGGCTCGGTCCCGCCGCCGCCACAGGCAGACCAGCAGGCCGAGATGTACAACGCGCTGACGCCGCTGTTCAACCACGTCACCAGCCAGGACCTACTCGCCGACTTCAAGCCCGACTACCTCGGCGGCGCCGCCGTCGGCCCGTTCACGATCGAGACCGTGCCGCATCCCGGCGTCACTATCAAGCTCGATCCCTACGACGTTCCGCAGATCATCGGCAAGACCCGCGACGACGTCACCTGGGGCGCGGGCTGGATCGAGGCGCAGGATCGCGGAACGCTGATGGAGGAGGCTCGCGGCGACGCGGCCGTCGCGGCGATCGATGCACCCGGGCTCAGCGCGCTGAACCTCGTTGCCAAGCTCGAGACATTCCAGCCAAGCGCGCAGACCGAGCGCGTGATCGCCCGCCAGACCGGTGTGCTGAAGGCGGCTGGGGCGGACGGTCGCGGCGCGCTGCACGACCTCCGCGTCTACCTCCAGGGAATCAACGCCTACATTCGAGACAACGGCGACACGCTGGGGCCCTACGCGCACGTCGCTCTGTTCACGCTCGACGACATCTACGCCTTCAACGCGCTCAAGGACCAGTTCGTCGGCGAGGGCGGCGGGCAGCAGGCCGCCAACGCCGCGTTTCTGTCAGGGCTGCGCCAGCGGCTCGGGGTCAAGAAGGCGACCGAAGTCTTCAACGATCTACGGGAGGCCAACGACCCCGAGGCGCCGGTCAGCGTCCCGGGTCATGTCCAGTTCCAGCCGCCGCCAACGAGTACCTCGGGCAACGTGCTGCTGGACCCCAACAGCCTGTCGGCGAGCGCCAACCATGCGCTCGCGGTGCAGCGCGAGTTCAAGGTGCACGCCTCCAACGCGTTGCTGGTATCGGCCAAGCGGTCGGCGACCCACCACCCGATCATGGTTGCCGGCCCGCAGATCGGCTACTACTACCCGGGCCTGACGCTCGAGGTCGACCTCGAGGGCCCGGGGATCAGCCAGCGCGGCGTGACCTCGCCGCCGTTCCCCGGCTACGTGTTCATCGGCCGCAACCAGGACTCGGCCTGGTCGCTGACCTCGGCCGGACTTGACCAGATCAGCACCTACGTCGAAACGCTGTGCGACCACAGCATCCACCGCTACATGTTCGACGGCCGGTGCCGCAAGATGGAGTTCTTCAATGCCGGTGTCCTGAACCCGGGCACGAGCAACGCCAAGAGGGTCACCTTCTACCGCACCGTGCACGGGCCG
>JBKQJQ010000387.1:0-6237 GCA_052147875.1 Solirubrobacteraceae bacterium
CAGCATCCGGCTGCCGTCCTGGGGCCTGATCATGGCCACGACCCGGTCAAACAGCGGCCCCAGCTTCTCGTAGCTCGCGACCCCGGTGTATTCCATTGACAGCCCGAGGAACGATTGCGGGACAGGCACGGCCGGACCGGCCAGACGAACCTGGACGGTCACCGGCGGCGGTCCGGTTGCCGCCCTGACCGCATCGCCAGCAGCGGCGAAAAGCGCGCAGATAATGGCGCCGACGACCAGGATGGTCGTGCGCCGGCGTAGTGTGTCGATGAGCATCTCTGTCAGCCGGACCGCGCTACCTTGTTCACCTAAACCCCCGGTACTACCAGTTAAATGCTACGGCCGGGGGTGGCAGTGCGCAATCGATGACCGTCGAATTGCGGCCGCTAGGCTGGGCGGATGCTCTCCCGCCCAGACGTGCTCGTGCTCGGCGGTGGTGGCGTGCTCGGCGAGGCATGGATGATGGGGGTGCTGGCGGGGATCGAGGACGCAACCGGCTTCGACATGCGCGACTGCGAGTCGTTCGTCGGAACCTCGGCGGGCGCAATCGTCGCAGCGCACCTGGTTTCGGGACGCCCGCCACGGCGACCGTCAACCGTCAGCACCGAGGTCGAGGTGGGCCACTCGCAGCCGGCCAGCAGCCTCGCGGTCGCCGCGATCGCCGCTGCCCGGCGCGCCGGCTCGTTTGCGCTCGCTGCGGGCTCGACGTTCGCGCCGCTGGCGCTCGGGGTCGCGGCACCGGGTGGGGCGGTGCTCCGCGCGGTGTTGCTCCGAGGACTACCCCACCCGCCCGACACGCTCGCCCAGTTGCGCCACCAGGTTCAGGAGTCGGCCGCCAGCTTCGACGGCCGCCTGCGCGTCACGGCCGTCGACCGCCACTCAGGGCGCCGGGTCGTGTTCGGCAGCCCGGGCGCGCCGACCGCGACCGTCGCAGAGGCGGTCGAGGCGTCGTGCACCGTTCCGTGGCTGTTCGCGCCCGTGCGGATCGGCGAGCGCGAGTACGTCGACGGTGGCGTTTGGAGCCCGACCAACCTCGACGCCGCGCCCGCCGGTCGTGATACGCACGTGCTGTGCCTGAATCCGACCGCCAGCCTCGCGCCGACACACACGCTGCTGCGGGTGATGCGCAACGTTGCCCGCTCGGCCGCTTCGATCGAGGGGATGGCGCTGCGCCGTCGCGGCGCCGCGGTCAAGACCGTCGCGCCCAACACCGAATGCGCGGCCGCGATGGGCTCGAACTTCATGTCCGAGGAGCCGCGCACGCGAGTGCTCGCGGCCGGCTACCGGCAGGGGCTGTTGATCGGCGTCGACGGCGACCGCCGGTAGCGGTTGGTCACTAGGGGGCTCTGACGACCTCGGCCGCCTGAGTGGTCACCGCGTCGGCCTCGGTCAGCACCTGATGCCGACGAACGGCGTTTGAGAGCGCCCGCACGTACGCGCGGGCACCGGCCTCGAGAATGTCGGTCGAGACGCCCTGTCCCGATCCGACGATGCCCGCGACCTCGAGCACCACCGAGGTCTCACCGAGTGCGTCCTGGCCGCCGGTGACCGCGTCGACGCGGAACTCACGCAAGCGCGCATCGACGCGCGTCGCCGCATTGATCGCATGGAAGATCGCGTCGACCGGGCCGTCGCCGGTGAACGAGCCGACGAGCTCCTCGCCGTCAGGCCCGCGCACGCCGACGGTCGCGTGCGGCGGACGCCGGGTCGACGCCTCGACGTCGAACCACTCGAGTTGGTAGCCCGCGATCTCCTCGCGTAGCTCATCGGTGACCAACGCCTCGAGATCCATCGCCGTCACCTGCTTCTTCTTGTCGGCGATCTCCTTGAAGCGTTTGAAGGCAGTCACGAGCGCCTGCCCAGAGAGCTCGAAGCCGAGCTCGGACAGCGCCTGGGCCAACGCGTGGCGACCCGAATGCTTGCCGAGCACGATCGAGTTGGCGTCGAGCCCGACGGTCGTCGCGTCCATGATCTCGTAGGTCGTGCGCTCCTTGAGCACCCCGTCCTGGTGGATTCCCGACTCGTGCGCGAACGCGTTGCGCCCGACGATCGCCTTGTTGGGCTGGACCGGATAGCCGGTGAGCCGCGAGACCAGCCGCGAGGTTCGCGCGATCTCCTTGGTGACCGCGCCGGTCCGCAGCCCGATCTCGTCCTGGCGGGTGTGCAGCAGCATCACGATTTCCTCGAGCGAGGCGTTGCCGGCGCGCTCGCCGATGCCGTTGACGGCGCATTCGACCTGCCGCGCGCCTGCCCGCAGGCCGGCAAACGAGTTTGCGACCGCCAATCCAAGATCGTCGTGGCAGTGGACCGAGAGCACGACGTCGTGCAGCCCGGGCACCAGTTCGTAGAGCCGCTCCAGGTAGGCGGCGTACTCGTACGGGACCGCGTAGCCGACCGTGTCCGGGATATTGATCGTCGTCGCGCCCTCGTTCAGCGCGATCTGGCAGACCTCGGCCGTGAACTCGAGCTCGGCGCGGGTCGCGTCCATCGGTGAGAACTCGACGTCATCGACGTACTGCTTGGCGTGCGACACCGCGGCGCGCGCCTGACCCTTGACGTCTTCGCGCGTCGTCTGCAGCTGGTACTGGATGTGGATGTCGGAGGTCGAGATGAATGTGTGGATCCGCGGCCGCGCTGCGTCCTTGACCGCCTTGTAGGCGGCGTCGATGTCGGCCACATGGGTTCGCGCCAGGCCGGCGATGACCGGCGGAACGTCGAGTCCGAAGTCGGTCCGCGCGATCGTCTGCACGGCCTCGAAATCGCCCGGCGAGGTGATCGGGAACCCAGCTTCGATCACGTCGACGCCGAGCCGCGCCAGCTGCGTGGCGATCTCGAGCTTCTCCTGCGTGTTGAGTGAGATCCCGGGCGACTGCTCGCCGTCGCGCAGCGTCGTGTCGAAGATCAGTACTCGGTCTGGGTCATCGGGTTTGTCCATGTCGCTTCCTTATCTCTCGAACTTCGCTTCTCAGTGGCTGGTTTCGCGGCTACGTGCGGCCGCCAACGCGCTATTCCCCCCGAAGGGGGAGAAGGAGAAGTCGAAGATCGAGGCACAGCGCCATGTAGCCCGACAGAGTATCAGCGGTACGCGACTGTGCCTCAGACCGGGTATCGGCTTTCCAGCAGTCCTCCGAAGTGCGGAGACGGATCGCCGCTTCGCGGGTCATGTTGCGGTACACGGAGCCGCGGTCAGCGGCACCGACGATCTGCGTGGCCGTGAACGTGCGCTACCGGTAGAGGTCCTCGATCTTGGCCGCGTACTTTTCGGCGATCGGCTTGCGCCGCAGCTTCATCGTCGGGGTCAGCTCGTCGCCGCCGGGCGGCCAGTCACAGTCCAGCACCGCGAAGCGCTTGATCTGTTCAACGCGGCTCAGATGTGAGTTGGCACGCTCGACGTAGGCCGCTATCTCGTCGAGCGCGGCGGGCTCAGTTGCGATCGCCGCGACCGACCCGTCGGCCAGCCCGTGCCGTGCCGCGAACGCGGCGCACGCGTCCGGGTCCAGCACGACCAGCGCGACGTTGTAGGGCCGGCGGTCGCCGATCACGATCGCCTGCCCGACCAGGGGGCCGGACGACTTCAGGTGCTGCTCAATATTGGCCGGCGACATGTTCTTGCCGGCCGAGTTGATGATCAGCTCCTTCTTGCGGTCGATGATCCGCAGGTAACCATCAGCGTCGAGTGAGCCGACGTCACCCGTGTACAGCCAGCCGTCCCCGTCGATCGTCTCGGCGGTCTTCTCGGGCTGGTTGCGGTAGCCGGCCATCACGATCTCCCCGCGCACGAGCACCTCGCCGTCGGCCGCGAGCTTCAGCTCGACGCCCGGCAGCGGCTTGCCGACCGTGCCGAAGCGAAGCGCGTCGCGCGGTACGAGCGTCGCCACGCACGACAGCTCGGACATCCCCCACACCTCGCAGATCTCGATCCCGATCGCGGCAAAGAACTCGAACAGCTCGACCGGCGCCGGCGCCGCGCCGCTGTAGTACATCTCGCAGCGGTCAAAGCCCAGACCTGCCCTGACCTTGGAGAACACGGTCTCGTCTGCGCGGGCGTACGCCAGCGCGACCTTCTCGTCGAGCGGTTCGCCGGACTGCTCGGCCCGGACCTTGCGCAGGCCGAGCTCGATCGCGTCGAGCGTCGCCGCGCGCCTGCGCTCATCGGGCTCTGAGCCGATTCCGGCCTGCAGCGCCGCCATTAACTTCTCCCACACGCGGGGCACCGCGCCGAAGCTCGTCGGCCGGGCGTCGATCGTGTGCTCGAACACCCGCGCGGGGTCCGGACAGGTGGTAACTGTGTCGCCCCAGATCATCTGCACGTAGTGCGCCAGCGTTCGGTCGGCGATGTGTGCGGTCGGCAGAAACGAGATCACCGCCCCGCCGCTCGGCCGCCCGCCCTGGGCCGCGTCGAGCGCACGGCACTCGGCGAGCAGGCCCCGGTGCGTGAGCTCCACCCCTTTCGGCGGTCCGGTGGTGCCCGACGTGTAGATCAGCGTCAGCACATCGTCGGGGGAAACCGCGCGCCACTGCAGATCGAAATCGAAACCGGGCGAGTCGAGCTGCTGAAGCTGCGCGAGCGTCAGCGCGTCCGAGGCCTCGGCGTCCAGCAGCACGAGCTGCTCGACGTCTGGCGTCTGCTCTAGGGCGGCGCGCATCCGGTGCAGGAACGCCGCCTCGACCACGACTAAGCGGCAGCCGGCGTCGGCCAGCAGGTAGGCGATCTGCTCGGCCGACGAGGTGTTGTAGATCGAGAACGGCGTCGCGCCGAGGTGGATCGCGGCCGTGTCGAGCAGATGGAACTCGGGCCGGTTTGTGAGCATGAAGCCGACCGTCTCTCCGCGCCTGACCCCGAGCGCGCGCAGGCCCGCGGCGAGCCTGCGCACGAGCGCCGAGTACTCCCGAAACGTGTAGCGCAGGCCGTCGTTGATCGTGCGCAGGGCGACCTCGTCCGCGTGCTCGCCGGCCGTCAGCTGGAAGGCCTCACACATGGTCTGCGCGTCAAGCGCCCGCGAGCGCTCGCTGCGCGCCCGTGAGGTCTCGACCGGTGCGCCCATCGTGGCGAGGTCTAGCACACACGAATTGACGCCCGGCCCGCGCCCGGGGCTGCTATTCGACTACAGGGCGACCGTCACGCCGGCGAAGAAGCCCTCGCTCGAGACGATCTCGCCGACGACCTCGGCGGGCACCGCGGAACTGGTGGTGATCACCATCGCCGCGAGTTGCCCGTCACCGGACGGGTCCTGCTCAGGCTGACGACCGACGGCGGCCGAGACGATGTTCACCCCGTGCTGCCCGAAAGCAGTCCCGACTCGCCCCAGCATCCCGGGCAGGTCCTGGTAGCGGAACAGCGTCACGTGGTTCTCGAGCTGCACGTCGAACCGCTGACCCCACGCCTCGATCAGGTGCGGACGGTTCCGGCGCCCGAGCAGCGTTCCCGCGACCCGGACCGTGCTGTCGCCGGCGGTCACGGTGACGCGCACGAAGTCGTTGTAATCGCGCGCGACGCTGTGCTTGGTCTCGACCACGCGGATCCCGCGTTCGTCGGCGATCGCCGGCGCGTTGACCGCGTTGACCTCCTCCTCGACGTGCCCGGCGAGCGCTCCCAGGAGGACCTCGATCGACAGCAGCCTCGTGTCGCGGTCGGCAAGCGGCCCGAAATAGTCGGTCTGAATCCGGTCGACCGAGGCGCCCTGTCCGACCGCCAGCGCGATCGCGATCCGACCGAGCGAACTGCAGAGCGGCAGGTAGGGGCCGAGCACCTCGACGTCCTCGGGCGGGATCGCCGGCACGTTGACCGCGCTGGTGACAACTCCCCCGGTGAGCGCCGCGACGACCTGCTCGGCGGCCTGGTAGCCGGCGCGGTCGGTCGCCTCGGTGGTCGAGGCGCCGAGGTGCGGCGTGACGACCACGTTCGGGTAGCCGAACAGCGGATGGTCGGTGACGGGCTCGGTGGTGAACACGTCGAGCGCCGCGCCTCCGACCTTGCCCGAATCGAGCGCATCCTTCAGGTCCGCGTCGACGACCAGCGGTCCGCGCGCGACGTTCAGGATGCGCACGCCGTCCTTGCACTTGGCCAGCGCCTCGGCGTCGAGCCATCCCCTGGTGTCGGGCGTGTTCGGCAAGTGCAGCGTGATGAAGTCAGCGACCGCGTAGACGTCGTCGGAGGACTCGGCCTTCTCGACCCCCAGCTCGCGGTAGCGCTCGGCGCCGACGAACGGGTCGAACGCGATCACCCGCATGCCGAAG
>JBKQJQ010000388.1:0-3781 GCA_052147875.1 Solirubrobacteraceae bacterium
CACGACGCGCGAGGCGCTCGTGCCGCTGCTAGAGCGCTGCGGCCTGAAGGTAGGCGAAGGGCTCAACGTCGCGTTATCGCCGAACGTGTCGATCCCGGACGCACCGACTACGCGATGCGCAACACGAGCCAGAGGAGCGAGTGCTCGCTTCCGTGGCGCCGTCGTCATGAACGGCACTTTGGGATTCCTCACGCTTCGCTCCGCAAATAACGACGCGCCGTAAGCGTTGCTCTGGTGTGGGCCAGTATCGCGTGATCGTCGTCGAGAGTGTCGATCGGCGCGGCCTCCGGATACGAATGACTAACAGGAGGTGTGGGCAATGACCGTGGGGGCGATCGCACGCCAGCGGCCCAGTGGTCCAGATCAGAGGCGCCCTCCGGTGCTTTCGCTGGCCACGCCATCGGTGGTCGCGGATCCGCCGCTCGCCCATCACCTCGAGCGGCCGTTGTCGGAGGTTGATCCGCAGGTCGCCGCAGCGCTCGGGCGTGAGTTGGATCGCCAGCAGCGGACGCTGGTGATGATCGCTTCGGAGAATTTCGTGCCGACGGCGGTGCTCGAGTGTGACGGCTCCGTGTTGACCAACAAGTACGCCGTCGGGTACCCGGGCCGCCGCGAGTACGGCGGGTGCGAACAGTTCGACGTGACCGAGCAACTGGCGATCGACCGTGCGCGTGAGCTGTTTGGTGCCGAGCACGCGAATGTGCAGCCGTATTCGGGCGCGCTTGCGAACACCGCCGCCTATGACGCGCTGCTCGCCCCCGGAGACACGATCCTCGGACTAGAGGTAACGCACGGGGGCCACCTGACACACGGAAAGCGGGTGCACGTCTCAGGCCGCCTTTACGACGCTGCCTGGTACGGAGTCGATCGCCGGACGAGCCTGATCGACATGGACGAAGTCGACCGGCTTGCCCATGAACTGCGACCACGTTTGATCTTGGCCGGATGGTCGGCGTATCCGCGCACCGTTGATTTCGAGCGCTTCCGCGCCATCGCAGACCAGGTGGGCGCGTATCTACTCGTCGATATGGCGCATTTCGCAGGATTGGTGGCGGCGGGCCTGTACCCGAATCCAGTGCCTTATGCGGACGTCGTCACGACAACGACACACAAGACGCTTGGCGGCCCACGCGGTGGGATGATTCTCAGCAAAGCGCGACTGGCGAACAAGATCGACTTGGCCGTGTATCCGGGGCAGCAGGGCGGCCCGCTACAGCACGTCATCGCCGGCAAGGCGGTAGCGCTCGGGATCGCCGGTTCGGATGAATTTCGCGAACGTCAACAGCGAACCATCGCGGGTGCGCGTGCCGTCGCGCAACAGCTCCTGTCGGGCGGGAACGGCATCGATGTGCTCACCGGCGGCACCGACGTCCACTTGGTGATGTGCGACCTCCGTGCCTCATCGCTTGACGGAACGCAGGCCGAGGATCGCCTGGCGGCGATCGGGATCTCGGTCAGCTGCCACTCAGTCCCATTCGATCCACGCCCGCCGAAGGCCCCGAGCGGCGTCCGGATCGGGACCTCGGCGCTGGCCACGCGTGGCCTTCAGGTAGGGGACTTCGTCGAGGTCGGCGCGATCATCGCGCAGGCGCTGCAAGCGAAGAGGTTCGATCGGCGCCGGGCCGAGCTCGCCGAGCGGGTGGCAGAGATCGCCGACCGCTACCCGCTCTACAGCCGAATCGGGACGCCCGCGCTCGTCTGAGCCGTGATGCCCGCGCTCGTCTGAGCGGCTGGCGCCCGAAGTCAGAAAATCGGTGGCATCCACCGGTGTCCAATCCCGCTGCCACCGAGTCTCTCACCCGAGACACTAGTGCGTCCGGGAGACTCGGATCCTTCCGAGCTCCCGGACAGTCAGGGGAGTGGGGGCGCAGTCCCCTGACGGGTACACAGGCCATCCGGTTAGGCTTGTGCTCGGTCTGAGGTTCCGAATCTATCGCACTCGCTCACTGAATCTGAGGGAGCGGCCGCCCGCCGGCAAGCCGATTGTTGATCGACGGATCCCGACGATCACGGTCGGTTCAACGCCCTCAAGCCATACCGGGCGTACCCTCATATTCCACCCCCAAATGCCGGAATCGCTCCCGGCTTTCCTATTCGAACGGCAACCCCCGACTAATAGGCAAGCTTTCTAAGCCGAAGCGGCGTTGTGCTTCCGGGGCAAGTTGCGCGATATTTCCTGCGGAGGCCCGCGGCAGCCGCTTGGATCTGGTAACGGGCTCGCTATCGTCGAACGTTGAGCTGTAGGTCGAGCGACCGCTTCGAGCTCGCGGTCCGTCCGGCACGATCTCGATCGGTCACCTTCAGCACCGCAGCGACGCGCTTGCGCCTGCCCAGAGCCCGGATGGCGGGGCGCTCAAGCCTGACCATCAGGATAGCGGCCTCTGCTCCACCGATGCGGAACCCCTCGCGACCCAGCACGAGCCTCCGCCGGTGCCGTCTGCGCACGGTGAGAGGCCTCGCTGACTCGAGCACGAGCATGCCCGCGCAATACGACTGCCCCCGTCGGCAGCTGAGCCTTACGCGGACGACACCCCCCTTGTCGACCAGCCTGCCCCCAGAGATGCGCACCAGCGGGCGCCTGCGATCGATCGAGCCACCCGGGCCCGCTCCGGTCGAACCCGCGCTCGAGCCCGCGCTCGAAGAACCAGGGGTTGTTACGCTGGGCCCGAAGCAGGGGTCGAAGGTAGCGCCGTCGAGATTGGAGTCGTAGAGCGCACCCATGATCCCCGCCGCCTGGTCCGAAGCGCAGAAACCGGGATACAGCGACGCCTCGTACTCGGCGTCCAGGACCGGCTTGCCGGCCGCCAAATAGGGCTGAAACTCAGAACATTCGTCGTACTGGTTGCACTGCTCACTGAGCGCGCCGTCGAAGTAGGGCTCGAGCTGGCTGGCCTGGTCAGGATCATTCTTCTGCAGCACTGCCATACCAAGCGAGTGAACCTCGTTGGCGATCCACTCGTCGTAGGTCAGCTGGTCTGCGGCCGTGATCGGAAAGCCGGTGTCGTTCTCGTACCCGTCCATGTTGTCGGGCTCGACGGCATCGAAACCCTTCTGCTCGCACATCTGAAAACGCGCCGTCATGATCGGCTCCAGGACCGACAGTTGGCGGATGTCGAGCCAGTTCTCCCCGGGCCAGCCGTTGGAGTTGCCGAGCACGCTGGCGGGAAACTCGTTGTAGTCCGGCCGCCAGTTCTCGGCGGTCCCGACGTCGATGTAACAGATCACGTGTTGACCGAGCGCATGGAAGGCGGCGACGGTCTGAGCGCTGCTGTCAAAGCCATCGATGTCGGTGGCGTCGACCGGCTCGACCTTGGGCGTGCCCGTGAGCTGCCAATACCACGTCAGCTGCTGGGGCGGCTGCCAGTGAGAGGCGGCGCGAGCGACGCCCGCGGTCGCGCAGCAGAGCGCCAAGAGCAGCGCGCAGATCCCTGTCCGGCCCAGCAACAAGGCGGGAACCATAGCTGGCTCGAGCGCGAGGCGCTGGGCCGGGCGCTGCAGGCGAGGTCAGTCGTGGGTCGCCAGCCCGGGCGCGCGGTGCCCGCCGTGTCGATCATTCACGCGGCCGGCGCGCTGCGATCCACGCTGCGATCAGGTCTTGATCTTCAGCGTGCCGCGCTTGATCAGCGCCTTAGCGTGCGACTGATTGGTCGAGATCACAAGACTCGCCTTGTAGACGGGATGCTTGTGCTTGGCGTGCTTGTGCTCGCTCTTACTCGCAGCGTGGGCCACGTTCGGGACCTTGATCGAGATCCGGTAGACCTTGCCCGTCTTGATCCGGAAC
>JBKQJQ010000389.1:0-12945 GCA_052147875.1 Solirubrobacteraceae bacterium
CCGGAAGTCACAACTCAGATCGCCCAGGCGGGCCCGTTCTACTACGCCGAGGACTACCACCAGCAGTACCTGCACAAGAACCCGTGGGGGTACGATTGCCACTCGGGAACGGGGATCTCCTGCCCGATTGGGCTGAAGGTCACATGATCGACCGCCTCGGCTCGTAGAGCGGGCCATAGCAACAGGCGACTGAGCGCTCTCTGGCCAGGTTGGCGATGTCCAACGTTGGACGTTCCTCGCGTTGGCCCTCCTTGGCCGTCCTACGTAGCGCTGTTGGTTGAAACGGTCTCCAACGTTGGAGACGTGATGCGAAAACGGTCTGGCGCGCAACAGATACGCGGCGGTGTCGTTCGACGACGGGGAGGTGTAGCCGTCTCTCGTTGGCAGCGGAGGGTGGGGTGCGGAGCCGAAGGGCGAAGCGTCGCTCGCACGAGGCCAGTCTGGTCGGGTGTGGCGTCAGAGCACGTCCGTGTAGCTTCCGCAGGCATTCCTTCTTGGTAGCTCCCTCTGCGAAAGACCTGTCCGATCGCAGCCTCCGCTCAAAAGTCCGAGATCGGCCTCGTCGCCGCGCTGAGTATCGGCGTTGGCGGCATGATCGGCGCCGGGATCTTCTCGATCCTCGGCGTCGTGGCAGGCATTTCCGGATCCGCGATGCCGTTGTCGTTTGCGATCGGCGCGATCGTGGCTGGTCTCGCTGCGTACGGCTACGCCGCGCTCGGCAAGACGTTCCCGAGCGTCGGCGGCGCGGTCACGTTCCTGGTGCGTGGCTACGGCGAGGGTGTCGTCTCGGGTTCGCTGAGCCTGTTTCAGTACTTCAGCTACATCATCTCGATCGCGCTTTACGCGACCGGGTTTGCAGCGTATGCCGCGACGTTCATAGCTCTGCCGTCCAAGGTTTGGGCGGTCGGCGTCGTAGTCACGTTCACGGCGGTCAACTTCCTCGGCGCCCGAACCATGGGCCGAGCCGAGTCCGTGATCGTGATCACCAAGCTCGCGATCCTCGTCGCTTTCGTCGTGGCGGCCTTCATCGCGCTCCCCCGGAACGGATCGGCACGCCTGTCGCCGACGACGTGGCCGGGTCCGCTTGCGATCTTCTCCGCTGCCGGGGTGCTGTTCGTCGGCTACGAGGGGTTCGGTCTGATCACGAACGCCGCGGGTAACATGGCCGACCCGAAGCGCGAGTTGCCACGCGCGCTGTACGGCAGCGTCGCGATCGTGAGCATGATCTACGTGCTCGTCGCCGGCGGCGTGGTGACCAACGTTCCGCTCGATGTCCTGAAGGGGCTCGGAGATTCCGCTCTCGCCGTCGCGGCCAAGCCGTCGCTCGGGCAAGCAGGCTTCAGGCTGATCGCGATCGCCGCGCTGCTCTCGACCGCGTCCGCCGTGAACGCCACCCTGTTCGGGTCAACCAACGTCGCCTATCAGATCGCCAAGAACGGCCGTCTTCCACCAGCGTTTGATCGCAAGCTGTGGGGTCGTGACGTCGAAGGACTGTTCATAACCGCGGGCATCGTCGTTGTGTTCATAGTCATATTTCCGCTCAGCGCAGTCGCGTCGATGGGCAGCGCAGGGTTCCTGCTGGTGTACGCGGCGGTCAGTATCGGCCACATGAGGGTTCGAAAGCAGACGGGCGCCAAGGCGTGGCCGATCGTGGCGTCGGCAGTCACGTGTCTCTCCCTGTTCGCCGTCCTGCTCTACCACATGATCACCACAGCGCCCACATCCGCGATCGGTCTCGGTGTCACGCTTGCGGGGAGCATCGTGTTCGAGATCTTTTATCGGCGTAGGAGCGGACGAACCTTCGGGGAGATCCTCGCGCAGACCGAACCCGACGCGGCGTGAACAGCCGGGGGCGCTCGATGAGCGCATTCGCGGCCGAGCATGCCGAGCGCCGCCCGATGATCCATAGATGGCCGCAGCTCCGAGTCCAGCACGGGGGGATCGTGGCTCGGCTAATGCCGGGTTTGATCCTCCCTCGCCTCGTGCTCGTGCTCGCCAGTTGTTGACCGGCCTCCGCGATAGCAGCAGAAACCGACCCCCACGCCAGCCCGTGGGGCCACTGCGGGACCCGCGTTAGCTGCCAGCTGGATGACTCGGGCGCTGCCCATCAAGGCGAGGCTGGAGATCGCCCCACCTCAGCCACCGGCGACAGCCGGCAGGATCGTGACCTCGTCGCCGTCCTCGACGGGCGTGTCAAGTCCGTCCAAGAAGCGGATGTCCTCGCCGTCGACGTACACGTTCACGAATCGCCGCAGGCCACCGTCCTCGGCGATCCGGCTGCGTAACTCGGCGTAGCGTTCATACAGCGCATCGAGCACCTCACCGACCGTGCTGCCGTCGACGCTGGCTTGCGACTCGCCGTCGGTTGCAGCCCGCAGCTGGGTCGGGATCTTGACGCTGACGGCCATCGCAACGGAATCCTATGCCAGAGCGCCGACGCGCTCGCGCGCGCGCTCGAACGACTCTACCGACGGCTCGACCTCCCACGCCTCGAACGTACCGCGGGCGACGTCGAGCGTCTTCAGACCCTCGCCGGTGATGTACGCGACCACGCGCTCCTCGGGATCGATGTCGCCGCGCGCCGCGAGCTTCGCGAGCACCGCGGTCGTGACTCCGCCGGCCGTCTCCGTGAAGATGCCGGTCGTCTGCGCCAGCAACTTCACGCCCGCACGGATCTCGTCGTCGGTCACGGAGTCGATCGAGCCGCCGGTGCCGCGAGCGAGGTCGAGCGCGTACGGACCGTCGGCGGGATTGCCGATCGCCAGCGACTTGGCGATCGTGTCGGGCTTGACCGGCTTGCAGAAGTCCCGGCCATCGGCGAACGCGGTCGCGACCGGCGAGCAGCCGGCCGCCTGAGCGCCGTTGAAGACCGGCAGCCTGCCGTCGAGCAGACCGATCTCGATCCACTCCTCAAAGCCGCGCGCGATCTTCGTGAACAGCGACCCGGAGGCGATCGGCGCCACCACCCGATCCGGGAGCTCGAAGCCGAGCTGCTCGGCCGTCTCATACGCGAGTGTCTTCGAGCCCTCGGCGTAGTAGGGGCGCATGTTGATGTTCACAAAGGCCCAATCGTGCTCCCCCGAAAGCTCGGTGCAGAGCCGGTTGACGTCGTCGTAGTTGCCACGCACGGAGACCAGGTGCGTGCCGTAGATGCCGGTGGCGAGAACCTTCTGCTCCTCGAGGTCGGAGGGAACGAACACGTACGAGTCCAGGCCGGCCGCTGCCGCGTGAGCGGCGACCGCATTGGCGAGGTTCCCGGTCGACGCGCAGGCGACGGTCTCGTACCCGAGCTCGCGCGCACGCGCGATCGCCACCGACACGACCCGGTCCTTGAACGAGTGGGTCGGATTGGCGGCGTCGTTCTTGATCCAGACCTCCTTGAGGCCGATCCGCTCGGCCAACCGGTCGGCCCGGATCAGCGGCGTCCAGCCGGCGTGCAGCGTCCCGTGCGGCGGGACCTGGATGGGCAGCAGATCGCCGTAGCGCCACAGCGAGTGTGGCCCGGCCTGGATACGGCGCTTGAGCGCCGCCGGGTCGAGCTCGTCACGGGACGCGTACGCGACCTCGAGCGGGCCGAAGCACTGTTCGCAGACGTAGCTGGCGTCAAGCGGGTAGGTTGTCTTACATTCTTTGCAGCGAAGCGACTCTGGCGGCATATAAAAAAACCTCCGCCGGGGTCTGTGGTCGGAGGTCGAAGGACCGCCCTATCCACATCTCCCAGGCCTTTGTAGTTGGAGCCTGATGGAATTGGCACCGTTCCCTTGCGGGAGGTTGCCGGGGCTTCGCAGGGCCATATCCCTCCACCCCTCTGGATGCGTACTGCTATGTGCAAGGCAGTATACCCAAGGCTCGGATCGGCTCGGGCAAGACCGCGCAACGTAACGACCCTCCCACACCGGTGTTCAGCAACGCGATGTCAAGCGCCCCCTTGGACCCCCTGCAACGTCTCGAGGAGATCCTCGAGCTCGAGGACGGCTCCGCACCGGCGCGGCGGATGCTCGTGATCGTCAACCCGTACGCGACGACGGTCTCGGACCGGCTCAAGAACCTCGTCGTGTACGCGCTGCGCGGCCGCTACGACGTACACGCGGTCGACACCGAGGCACGCGACCACGCGACCGAGCTGTGCCGAGACGCAGCCCGCGAGGGCTACGACGTGGTGGTCGCGTTCGGTGGTGACGGAACGGTCAACGAGGCCGCCAACGGGCTCGTGGGTTCGAAGACCGCGCTCTGCTGCCTACCCGGCGGTCGCGCGAACGTCTACTGCCGGATGCTCGGGATCCCGACGGACGTCGTCGACGCGACCGAGCACCTGCTCGGCCTTGCTCACAGCTGGCATCCCCGGCACGTCGACGTCGGGCTCGTCAACCACCGCTACTTCCTCTTCTCGGCTGGGGTCGGACTCGACGCGCACGTCGTCGAGCAGGTCGACGCCCACCCGCGGCTGAAGGCGCGCTTCGGCGAGTGGTACTACACCTGGAGCGCGTTGCGAACGTTCAACCGCCACTACCTGATCCGTCCTCCACGCCTCCAGACGCAACTCGGCGATGAGACCGTCGCCGGCGTCGCGGCGATCGTCCAGAACGCCGAGCCCTACACCTACTTCGGCAACCGGCCGGTGCGGATGGGCGAGGGCGCGTCGCTGCAGAGCGGCGACTTGGCGGGGGTCATCCTGCGCCGCGCTAGCCCGATCGACATCCCGACGATCGCGTGGCGCGCGCTCTCCAAACATGGGCGGCTGACCCGTCACCGCCGAGTGCGCGCGTTCTTCGAGCTGGAGCGGCTCGAGATCCAGACCCGCGACGAGCGGCCGCTGCCGCTGCAGGTGGACGGCGACTACATCGGCGACACCAAAGTTGCGCGGTTTGAGGTCAGGCCTCGAGGGATGCTGGTGGTGTCTTAGGTGGGCGCTCGCCGGGCACTCCTGCTCGTCGCCTGCGCAGTGTCGCTCCAGGTCGTCGCCGCGGCGCCCGCCGACACCACCACGGCGGCGGGGCCACAGATCGCCGGCTGCCGGCTGTTTCCGGCCAACAACCCGTGGAACCAACGGGTCGACAACCTGCCGGTGGCCCCCCACTCCGAACAGATCTTGGCGCGGATCGGGCTCAGCGAACCGGTGCACCCCGACTTCGGAACCGTCTATGACGGGGCCCCGAACGGGATCCCGATCACGGTCGTGTCGGGGCACGTGCGGCGCGTGCCAGTCCGCTTCCAGTACGCATCCGAGTCCGACGGCCACTACTACCCACTGCCCCGCGGCGTCGCGATCGAAGGCGGTCCGCACTCGACCGGCGACCGGCACGTGATCGTCGTCGACCGCTCAACGTGTTCGGACTACGAGCTGTTCGCGGCCTACCCCCACGACGATGGCCTGCGGTGGACAGCCGGGTCGGGAGCGATCTTCAACCTCAACTCCGACCGGCTGCGGCCCGCCGGCTGGACGTCGGCCGACGCCGCGGGGTTGCCAATCCTCCCCGGTCTCGCCCGCTACAGCGAGGTCGCGGCCGGAGCGATCGATCACGCACTGCGGTTCACGGCGCCGTGCACGGGATCACGCTACGTCTACCCGGCGCGCCACATCGCGCCCAGCTGTAGTGGGCCCTATGCGCCGCCGATGGGGCTGCGCGTGCGCCTCAAGGCGAGCGTCGACATCGCCGCGCTCCCGTATCAGGCACGCGTGGTCGCGACGGCGCTCAAGCGCTACGGAATGATCCTCGCCGACAACGGATCGCCCTGGTACATCTCGGGCGAGCCCAACCGCCACTGGAACAACGACGCGCTGCACGAGCTCGATCGCCTCAGCGGAGGCGACTTCCAGGTGGTCGACACGCGCTCGCTTACGCATCCCGGGCTCTAATAGAGCCTGCCTCAGACTCTGGGGGGCGAAACGAGGCACGTTCGCGGCTCAACCGGAGCGTGAACGAACACAGCCCGAGCGCCCGCGACCGGCGCATGCTCGAGTTCGCCGCCGAGCACCGTCTGATCCTGGCAGCGCACGCCGCGGCGCTCGACGGCGTTTCCGACGCGGCTGCCGCGCGTCGGCTCAGAGAGCTCACCCGGCATGGATATCTCCGCTACAGGCGTGAGCTGCGCGGGCCGGGTTGCTACCTGATCGACCGCTCGGGCCTGGTGGCGATCGGCTCCGACCTCCCGCGTCCACGCGATCTCGACCTCGCGACCTACAGGCACGACGTCGGGCTCGCATGGCTATGGCTGGCGGCGTACGCGGGCGCGTTCGGTCCGCTCGACGAGGTGATCTCGGAGCGCCGGATGCGCTCGCACGACGGCCATCGTGAGCCGTGGGTCGAGCCGCTGGGAGTGCGGCTGGGAGGGGTAGGGCCGCGCGGCGGCGAGCGCCGCCACTATCCGGACCTGCTGCTGGTGACAAGCTCCGGCGAGCGCGTGGCGGTCGAGCTCGAGCTGACCACCAAGCCACCACGTCGCCGCGAGGAGATCCTCGGCGGGTACGCGGTCGAGCCGCGCGTCGACGCGGTCCTGTACCTGGTCGAGTCAAAGCGCGTCGGACGCGCGATCGCGGCCTCGGCGCATGCCGTCGGGATCGCTCGGATGGTCGACGTCCGGCAGCTGGCGCTCGATCCTCGCGGGGCGCGGGCGCAGGCGTTGCACCAGGCGCGCGGGCTGGAGCTCACCCGGTGATGCGCCGCCGTACGCCGTACTGGACCCTCCCCGCGCTCGCGCTTGCGCTGGCGCTGCCGCTCAGCTGGGGGCTGGCGGCGCTCGCGGCGATCGCACTCGCGCAGGCCGGACTGGGAATGGCGCGCGCCGCGGCGCGCCGCCACGCCAAGCTTGCGGCGATCGAAGCCGCCGGTCCGGGCGTGACGATCGGACTCGACCCGCACGGCGAGCCCGTGCACCTCGCCGACCGGCAACTCGCTGCGCACGGGCTGATCGTCGGCGCCAGCGGCGCCGGCAAGTCGACGACGCTGCTCGGAATCCTCAGCGATCGGATCGCTCGCGGGCTGCCGGTGATCGCGATCGACCTCAAGGGCTCGCCCGCCTTCGCGCGCCAATTCGCGCAGGCCGCGAATGAGGCGCGGCGGCCGATCCGGATCTGGACTCCCGACGGGCCCAGTCACTACAACCCGCTCGCCCACGGCAACCCGACCGAGCTCAAAGACAAGCTGGTCGCGACCGAGCGCTTCACCGAACCGCATTACCAGCGCGCCGCCGAGCGCTACGTCCAGACCGTGCTCGGTGTCCTGAGGGCCGCGGGCCGCGCGCCGCAGCTATCCGAAGTCGTCGCGCTGATGGAGCCGAGGCGGCTGGCGGCGGTGACGCGCGGGCTGCAGCGGCCGCTCACGGCGCGGGTGCTGGATTACCTCTCGAGCTTGTCGCCCGACCAGCTCAGCGCCGTCCGCGGGCTCGGGACGCGGCTGGCGATCCTGACCGAGTCAGACGCCGGCTCCTACCTCGCCCCAGGAGCGGATGCGATCGACCTGCGCGGCGCGCTCGACGGCGACGAGATCGTCCTGTTCAGCCTCAACTCGAGTGTCTACGGGAAGCTCGCTGCGCAGATCGGGACGCTCGTCGTCCAGGACCTGGTCAGCGCGACCGGCCACCGCCTCGAGCTCGCGCGCGCCGCGCCGCCGCTGGCGACGGTCGCGGTCGACGAGTTCTCGGCGCTCGGCACCGATCATCTGCTGGCGCTGCTGGCTCGCGGTCGCGAGCCGGGGGTGTCCGTGCTGCTGGCGACCCAGGAGCTGGCGGACCTCGAGCGCGCTGGTCGCGGCTTCCGCGATCAGGTGATCGGCCTGACCGCTGTCAAGATCGCGCACCGCCAGGACGTGCCCGCCTCGGCGCAGCTGATCTCCCAGATGGCTGGCACCGAGCGGGTCTGGGACGTCACCCGTCAGCTCCGCGGCCCATTCGCGGGCGCCCGCACGAGCCGCGGCAGCGCCCGCGAGGTCGAGCGCTACATCGTGCACCCGAACGAGATCAAGACGCTCGCGACAGGCCAGGCGGTGCTGCTCACCAAGACGCCCCGCGCGCGTGTCGCGCGAGTAGGGATCACCCCGCCCCAGCGGCCGAGTGATCAGGCCGCGCCGGGCGTGACGCGGTAGGCGTCGAACACGGCGTCGATGTTCCGCAGCCGGTTGATCGCCTGGTCCAGGGTCTTGGTGTCGGCCACCTCGACCACGAACCTGTTCTTGACCATCGGGTGGTTGACCGTGCAGCGGGCGTCGAGAATGTTGATGCCGGCCTCGGCGAACGTCCTCGACATATCCTCCAGCAGGCGGTGGCGATCCCAGCCGTCAACCTCGATCTCGACCCGGAAGGCGGTGTCGGCGTCGCCGTCCCAGCTGACCTGCGTGAACCGGTCCGGATCCTTCTTGAGCACCGCGACGTTCGGGCAGTCCTCGCGGTGGATCGTGATTCCGCGCCCGAGTGAGATGTAGCCGACGATCGGGTCGCCCGGCACCGGCCGACAGCACTTGGCCAGCCGCAGCATCACCTCGTCGATCCCCTCGACCGAGATCCCGTAGTGCGCCGAGGACGTCGTCGGCCGGCTGCGGCGGCGGTTGGTCTGCAGCAGATCGTCGGCGGCGGTGGGCTCGTCGACGGCGGTCTCGCCCTGCTTGAGGCGCTGCATCACCTTGTTGACGACGACCTTGGCGGAGATCTTGGCGCCACCGAGCGCGATGTAGAAGTCGTCGGCCTTGCGGAAGCCCATCTCGCGAATCACGTCGGCCAGCAGCGGCGAGCCGACGAGCTTCTGCGCCGGCAGGCCGGCCTTCTTGAGCTGCTCCTGCAGCAACTCGCGCCCGGCGTGCTCGCTGTCGCGGCGCGACTCGGCCTTGAACCAGGCCTTGATCTTGTTGCGCGCGCGGGTCGTCTTGACCAGCGCCAGCCAGTCGCGCGACGGCCCGCGCTCACGCTTGGACGTCAACACTTCGACGATGTCGCCGGACCGCAGCTGGTAGGACAGTGGCACGATCTTGCCGTTGACCTTCGCGCCGACGCAGCGGTGGCCGACATCGGTATGGATCTCGTAGGCAAAGTCGAGCGGCGTCGCTCCCGCAGCGAGCGACTTGACCTCGCCCTTGGGCGTGAACACGAACACCTCGTCCTCGAACAGGTCGACCTTCAGCGTCTCCATGAACTCGCGCGGGTCGCCGCTGAAGTCCTGTTGCCAGTCGAGCAGCGAACGAAGCCATTTGAGCTTGCCGTCGGGGTCGCGGAGGGCGTGACTGGCCTCGGCACTACGGCTCGGGTCGGCCTTGTACATCCAGTGCGCCGCAATCCCGTACTCGGCCAGGTCGTGCATCTCGCGCGTCCGTATCTGGATCTCGAGCGGCCGGCCCTCCGGTCCGATCACGGTCGTGTGCAGCGACTGGTACATGTTGAACTTCGGCATCGCGATGAAGTCCTTGAAGCGCCCCGGCAGCGGCTTCCACAGCGAGTGGATCACGCCGACCGCGCCGTAGGTGTCATTGACCGAGTCGACGATCACCCGCATCGCGGTCAGGTCGTAGATCTCGTTGAACTCGCGCCCCTTCTTGGTCATCTTCGAGTAGATCGAGTAGAAGTGCTTCGCGCGGCCGGACATCTCGGCGTGGATCCCGAGTTCTGTCAGCTCCTTGGCGACGATCTCGCCGGCCTCGTTGACGTACCGCTCACGCTCCCCGCGCTGCTGGGCGACCAGCCCCTTGATCTCGTTGTACTTGCGCGGGTGCAGCGTCTGGAACGCGAGATCCTCGAGCTCCCACTTGATCGCGTGGATACCCAGACGGTGCGCGATCGGGGCATAAATGTCGAGCGTCTCGCGCGACTTCTCGATCTGCTTCTGCTTCGGCATCGCCGCGATCGTGCGCATGTTGTGCAGGCGGTCGGCGAGCTTGATCAGGATCACGCGGATGTCACTCGACATCGCGACGACCATCTTGCGGTAGTTCTCGGCCTGTGCCTCGTCGCGCGACTGGAAGGTCAGCCCGGTCAGCTTCGTGACACCGTCGACCAGCCCGGCGATCTCCTCGCCGAACGCTGCCGACACCTCCTCAAGCGAGGCGGTCGTGTCCTCGACCGTGTCGTGGAGCAGCGCTGCGCACAGCGTCTCGGTATCGAGCCGCATCCCAGCGCAGATCTTGGCCACGCCGACTGGATGGGCGATGAAGTCCTCGCCGGACTTGCGCCGTTGATCGGCGTGATGGACGCACGCGTACACGAACGCCTCCTCGACGCGGTCGCGCTCGATCGGGATCGCGGCGTGGTCGGCGTGCTCCTCGACGATCGCGAACAGGTCCGCGAGCAGTTCGCGCTCGAACGGCGACAGACCGTCACGGCGTATCTGCGGCCGCACCTGAGCGTCGCTGACCCCGTCGACGCGCGAGCGCGCGGCGACGGTCGCCGACGGCGACGATCCGTCGCGCCGCGAATCGCCGGCGCCGGTCTCGCCGCGGCCGATCGCGCGGCTCAGGCGCTTCGCGGTTGGTTTGCGCTGCTCAGGTATCGTCGTCCGTCCTCGTATCGCTGGGCGTAGACCCTGTAGGAAGGCGAGCGATCAAGCTCCGTCGGCGTCACGCTTGCGACCACCAGGGCCGGCAGATCCCGGTCGAGGCTGACGAGCTCAAGCTCCGCAAGCACCCTTACCAATCGTGCGGCCAGACGGGCCGATCGACCGTGCGGACCTTCGCCACGGAGCAGGAACTCGAGCTCCTCGCCGGCCACCCGCTGGCGCTCCCGAAGGTCGCGATAGAGGGCGACGAGCGAAGCACGGAGTCCATACTCCAGCTCGTGCATCTGCTGAGCAAAGCGTAGCTCAGGTTCGCCCCACGCCAGCTGGATGTAGCCGTCGCCGCCGGTCGGGAGCCCCGCGACCGCCGGCGGGTCGAGCACCACCAGGTGGTCATATGCGTCCGCGAGCGCCGGGTTGCAGTCGAGCGTCTGGTGGCACGCGAGCGCGAAACCGCCCGCGCGCGCCTGCAGTCCGGCCAGCCGCCGCGGAACGTCGGCGGACAGCGCCAGCACGCTGGCGCCGCCGGCGACCGCATCGCGAAGCACTGCCAGCGGGCTCTCGCCGCGGCGGTCGATGACGCGTCGGCCAGCGACGGAGCGCGCCGGCCCGCTCGGCACGACCGCCCGGTCGAGCTCGGCCAGGACGGCCGCGAGGTAGTCGCTGGGCTCACCGAGCGCATCGATCGGCGGCGGCGAGCAGCGCTGCTCGTGGCGCAGCACCAGCCGTGCTTGGACCGCCCCGTTCCATGCGTTTCGCTCGAGCTTGAAGGTCGCGTCTCGCGGCTCGCCGGACTCGTCGCCGACGCGGCCGTCGCACCCGAACGCGACCGCGCGCGCCCTGACCCCGCCCGAACTGATGCAGAACCGCGCGTGCCGGCCCTCCCCCATCGGTCGCACGTCGCTGAACTGCGCCCCGGGCACAAGCAGCCGTGGCGACGGGTTCGCGATCCCGCACGGCTCCAGCAGCTCGAGCTCCTCGGCCAGCTCGAGACCGAGCGCGGCGCCGGACACGACCGCGTCGACCCGTTCGCTGCGCTCGAGCAGCGCGGGCGTCAGCGCCTGCCGGGCGTGGAGCTCGAACGCGGCGCGGAACTCGGGCAGCCGCTCGCGCGCGACCGTCAGGCCCGCGGCCGCGCTGTGGCCGCCGTAGCGGTCGAGCACCGGTGCGCAGTCGTGCAGCGCTCCGAGCAGGTCAAAGCCGGGGATGCTGCGCCCCGACCCGGTCCCGGATTCGCCCTCGAGCGCTACCAGCACCGCGGGCCGGTGCTGGTTCTCGGCGATCCGCGAGGCGACGATCCCAACCACGCCCGGATGCCAGTCGTCGCTCGCCAGCACGTACGCGCTGCGAGGCCCGAGCTCGCGCACCTGGGCTTCGGCCTCCCACAGGATCCGCTGCTCGACGGCGCGGCGCTCGGCGTTGAGCGCATCGAGCTCGGACGCGATCTCGCGAGCTCGATGCCGATCGTCCGTGAGCAGCAGCTCGAGCCCCGCATCTGGCCGCCGCAGGCGGCCGGCGGCGTTGATCCGCGGGGCCAGCCGGAAGCCGAGCGTCCCGGTATTGAGCGCGCTCGGATCCGCGCGGCTGACGCTGATCAGTGCCCGCAGGCCGGGCTTGGCAGTGTTCGCGAGCGCCGCCAGGCCCTCCCGGACGAGCCGCCGGTTCTCGTCGACCAGCGGCACGAGGTCGGCGACTGTCGCGAGCGCGACCAGCTCGACGTCGTCATCGGCCGTCGGCGCTCCGAGCGCCTGCGCAAGCTTGTAGGCGACCGCCGTGCCACAGAGGCCGTCGAACGGGTAGCCGCATACGCCTGGGTGGACGATCGGACAATCCGGCAGCCGTCCGTCGGGCCGCTGGGCGTGATGGTCGGTGACCACGACCTCGAGGCCGGCCGCGCGGGCGGCGGCCACCTCGTCGACGGCCGTGATCGCACAGTCGACGGTGACGAGCAGCGCGGTGCCCCGCGCCGCGAGCCGCTCGACGGTGTGCAGGGCGAGCCCGTAGCCGTCCTCGAGGCGGCCGGGCAGGTACCAGCCGACGTCGGCACCGAGCGCGCGCAGCGCGCGGACCATGATCGCGGTCGCGCAGACGCCGTCGACGTCGTAGTCGCCGTGCACGGTGATCCGGGCCCCGGCGGCGATCTGGCGCTCGATCGGCTCAAGTGCGCGCTCGATCCCTTCGAACGTGGCCGGGTCGTGCGCGACGCCGGCCGCCAGGAACTCGCGGGCCGCGTCCGGTTGCCCGAAGCCCCGACGGACGAGTATCTGCGACAGCACGTGGCTGATCCCGAGCTCGCGCTCGAGCGTCAGCGCGGCGGCCAGGTCGTAAGCGGGGATCCTGAGGACCCGCTCAGCGGAGCGCTCGGACGCGCCGGGGACGGCACGGAGCGCCGGCGCCGGCGGCGCCTGTGTCTGAAGCAGCGCCGCAGCCTGGGCCATGCGCGCAGGCTAGGCGCGAGCCCAGACGGATCGGGC
>JBKQJQ010000390.1:0-15928 GCA_052147875.1 Solirubrobacteraceae bacterium
TGCGGTCACAACGTGCTCGGCGAGCTCGCCGTCGTTCATGTCGCGCAGCTCCGAAGTCCGCATCGTCAGGCGTCCTCTCGCATCACGAACTTGGTCCGGACGGGAAGCTTGTGGCCGGCGAGCCGCATCGCCTCGCGCGCGAGATCCTCGGGCACACCCGCGAGCTCGAACATCACCCGACCGGGCTTGACGACAGCGACCCACCCTTCGGGCGAGCCCTTACCGGAGCCCATCCGGGTCTCAGCAGGCTTCTTCGTGAACGGCTTGTCGGGGTAGACGTTGATCCAGACCTTGCCGCCGCGCTTGATCTTGCGGGTCATCGCGATTCGGGCGGCCTCGATCTGGCGGTTGGTCAGCCAGCCGGCATCAAGCGCCTTGAGGCCGTACTCGCCGAACTGAACCTTGACCTGCCCGCGCGAGAGCCCGGCGCGACGCCCACGGTGCTGCTTGCGGTGCTTGACGCGCTTCGGCGCGAGCATCAGCTGCCACCGCCTTCTGCGCCACCGCCACCACCGCCGTTGCCACCGCCGCCGCGCGGACCGCGACCGCCGCCACCTGGGCCTCGGCCACGGCCACCCTGACCACCACGGCCACCGGGGCCGCCACCGCGGCCTCCCTGACCACCACGGCCACCGGGACCGCCACCGCGGCCACCCTGGCCGCCGCGGCCACCGGGACCGCCGGGACCACCCGGACCACCGCCGCGACCACCTTGACCGCCGGGACCACCCGGACCGCCACCGCGGCCGCCGGGACCGCCGGGACCGCCACCGAGGCCGCCGGGACCGCCACCGCGGCCGCCCTGGCCGCCACGTCCGCCGCGCCCGTCGCGGCCACCGCGACCGTCCCGGCCTCCGCGCTCGGGAGCCTGCGGGGCGGGCTCATCCATGATCGTCAGGTCGGCGCCCGTGTAGCCCTCGGGCATGATCTCGCCCTTGTTGATCCAGCATTTGACGCCAATCCGGCCGAAGGTCGTGCGAGCCTCGTGGAAGCCGTAGTCGATGTCGGCGCGCAGCGTGTGGAGCGGTACTCGACCGTCGGAATAGCCCTCGGTGCGCGCCATCTCAGCGCCCCCGAGCCGGCCCGAAACCTGCACCTTGACGCCCTTCGCGCCCGAGCGCATCGCGCTCGTCAGCGCCCGCTTCATCGCGCGCCGGAAGGCGACCCGGTTCTGGAGCTGCTCGGCGATCGACTGCGCGACCAGTCGCGCGTCGAGCTCGGGGCGCTTGATCTCGAGGATGTTGACCTTGACCTGCTTGTTGGTGATCTTGTGCAGGTCGCGACGCAGCTGGTCGACCTCGGAACCCGACTTGCCGATCACGATCCCGGGGCGGGCCGTGTGGATGTTGACCTCGACCACGGTGGCGTTCTTGCGGATCGTGATGTCCGACAGGCCGGCGTGCGACAGCCGGTTCACGATGTGCTCGCGAATCTTCGTGTCCTCGTCCAGGAAGTCGGCGAAGTTACGCTCGTTGAACCAGTTCGACTTCCAGTCGTGGATGTAGCCCACGCGGATCGATTCGGGATGAACTTTTTGACCCATTGTTTTGCAGCTAGTCCTTTGGCGTGAGCAAGATCGTCAGATGGCTTGTGCGCTTGCGAATCGGGGTCGCGCGCCCACGCGCGCGCGGTCGATAGCGTTTGATCGTCGGACCCTCGTCGGCGTGCACCGCCTGGATATACAGGTCCTCGCCAACGAGCTCGTGGTTGTGCTCGGCGTTTGCGACCGCGGACTCGAGCAACTTGCTCCAGTCGCGCGCGGTCCCACGCGGCGTGAGAGCGAGGATAGCTCGCGCATCATCGACCGACTTGCCGCGGATGTGGTCGCACACCAGCCGCGCCTTGCGCGCCGACGTGCGCACGTACTTGGCCTGTGCCCGGACGACGGGCGGGGGCAGCTCGGGGTCGCGCTGTGACCGCCTGCGCCGAGGCGCGGGCTTCGAAGGCTTGGCGGGCGTCGCAGGCTCCTCGTCCTCGGGCTCAGCCGCCTTGCGCCGCGTCCGCCGCCGCTTGGGCTTAGCCTCCGCCTCGGCCTCCTCGTCCTCATCCTCGGCTTCGGGCTCCTCGCCCCCATCCTCGGCCGCGGGCTCTGGCTCTCCATCATCGCCCGGCGCGTCTGTGTCGTCGGCGTCGGCCTCGGTTGCGTCGTCGGCATCCGTATCAGCAGTCGTCGAGGACGTGTCCGCGCTCGAAGCTGCTCGGTCGTCTTCAGCCTCCGCCGGCGCATCGGCACCCTCCGCAGCTTCGACGGGGGCTGCGTCCTCGAGCGGCTGCTCGTCAGGAGTTTCAGACTCGGGACTCATCGCCTCTTACCGGTTCCTGCGTGTCCTCGATATAGACGTGTGGGAGCGAACTCCCCCAACTTATGCCCGACCATCGACTCCGAGATGAACACCGGCACGTGCTTGCGGCCGTCGTGGACAGCGATCGTGTGACCCACCATCTCCGGAAAGATTGTCGACGTCCGTGACCAGGTCCTGACCATGCGCTTCTCGCCCGACGAGTTCATCGCCTCGATGCGCGCCATCAGCCGCTCCTCGACGAACGGCCCCTTCTTGCTCGAACGGCTCATCGCTTCTTACCTCTCCTCCGGCCGCGCACGATGTACTGGTCGGACTTCTTACCCTTCTTGCGGGTGCGGTAGCCCAGGGTCGGCACGCCCCAGGGGGTGACGGGATGGCGGCCCGGCGTGGTCGAGCCCTCGCCGCCGCCGTGCGGGTGGTCGACCGGATTCATCGCCGTGCCGCGCGTCTGCGGCCGCACGCCCATGTGCCGCTTGCGGCCGGCCTTGCCGATCTTGACGTTCTGATGGTCGGAGTTGCCGATCGTGCCAACGGTCGCTCGGCATTCGGCGCGCACCATCCGCATCTCGCCCGACGGGAGCCGCAGGGTCGCGTAGTCGCCGTCCTTGGCGAGTAGCTGCACGCCCGCGCCCGCCGAGCGGGCCATCTGACCACCGCGGCCGGGGGTCAGCTCGACGTTGTGGACGACGGTGCCGGGCGGCATCTTGGCCAGCGGTAGACAGTTCCCAACCCTGATCTCGGCGCTGTCGCCTGATTGCACGGTCGCGCCCACGCGCAGCCGCTGCGGCGCCAGGATGTAGCTCTTCTCCCCGTCGGCGTAGTGCAGCAGCGCGATGTAGGCCGACCGGTTGGGGTCGTATTCGATCTGCGCGACCTTGGCCGGGATCCCGTCCTTGCGGCGCTTGAAATCGACCTTGCGGTACAGCCGCTTGGCGCCGCCGCCGCGATGACGCGCGGTCTTGCGCCCGTTCGAGTTGCGGCCGCCGGACTTCTTGAGCCCCTCGGTCAGCGACTTCTCGGGCTCTGAGCGAGTGATCTCGGCGAAGTCCGGATAGGTGACGAACCGCCGGCCCGGCGACGTCGGCTTCGGCTTGCGGATCGGCATTACTCGCCCCCCTCGAAGCTCTGGAAGATCGGGATCGTGTCGCCCGGGCGGACCTGAACGATCGCCTTCTTCCACGCGCGCGTGCGACCCCAGATCTGGCCGCGGCGCTTGGGCTTGCTCTTGACCGACACGGTCCGAACCGCGACCACCTTGACGTCGAACAGCTGCTCGATCGCTTGTCGGATCTGCGTCTTGTGTGCCTTCTCGTGCACGCGGAAGGTGTACTTGCCGGCCTCGGCGAGCACGAAGCTCTTCTCCGACACGACCGGGCGGATGATCACCTGGCTGGCGTCCATCAGGCAGCCTCCTGCTCGCCGGTGCCGGACTTGCTCGCACGCGCGACCAGTTCGGGCAGCGCTGACTCGGACACCAGCAGTGAAGCGGCGCCGATCACGTCGGCGACGCCCACATCGGCGACCGGCATCACAGCCACCCGCGTGAGATTCCTGAACGACTTGCCGGCTGCCGCCTCGTCCTCGGACAGCAGCACCAGCGTCGGCGACCGCGCCTCCCAATCGAGCAGCAGGTCGGCGGCCTGGCTGGTGGCCGGCTCGGTGAACACGGACGCATCGAACACCGCCAGCGACGCGCGCTCGGCGTGGATCGACAGCGCGCTGCGCAGCGCGGCGCGACGCGCCTTGCGGTTGACCTTGACCGTGTAGTGACGCGGGGTCGGCCCAAACACGATGCCACCGCCGGTCCACACCGGCGACCGCGACGAGCCGGCGCGGGCGCGGCCGGTTCCCTTCTGGCGCCAGGGCTTGGCGCCGCCGCCTGACACCTCGCCACGCGTCTTGGTCGATGCGGTGCCCCGCCGGCGGGCGTTCAGTTCTGCACGGACAGCCTCGTGTACGAGCGGCATGTTGAACCGGGCCTCGAACGCGACCGGGTCGAGCTTCGCGGTGCCACCACCGAGCTTGGGCGCTGTCCTAGGCATCGGACCGCACCTCGACGGTGCCGCCGGTCGGTCCCGGGACCGCCCCGCGCACCAGCATCAGGTTCCTGGCGGGCAGCAGCTCGACCACGGTCAGCCCACGCTGGGTGACCCTGCCGCCGCCCATCCGGCCGGGCCCGCGGATGCCCTTGAAGACGCGCGACGGCGTCGCCGAGGCGCCGATCGATCCCGGCGCACGAACGTTATGCGAGCCGTGGGACTTGGGCCCACTGGAAAAGTTGTGGCGCTTGATCGTGCCCTGGAAGCCCTTGCCCTTGGATTTGCCGGAGATCTTGATCTTGTCGCCGACCTGAAATGCCTCGACCGTCACGGTCTCACCGACCAGCAACTCGCCGACCTGATCGCGGAACTCGGCCAGGTGACGGTGGGCGGATGTGTCGGCCTTCTTGAGGTGACCCAGCTCGGCCTTGGTGATCGACTTCTCCTTGCAGACTCCAAACGCGAGCTGGACGGCCTCGTAGCCGTCGCGCTCGGCGGTCCGGATCGCCGTCACCGGGCACGGGCCCGCTTCGAGCACGGTCACCCGCTCGACGTGGCCGTCGTCGAGAAACCGCTGCGTCATGCCGAGCTTCTTGGCGAGGATCGCGGCCATCAGCTACCTACGACGCGAGACGGATCTCGATATCCACGCCGGCCGGCAGGTGGTCGAGGCGCTGAAGCGAGTCGACCGTCTTCGGCGTCGGCTGGTGGATATCGATCAGTCGTTTGTGGGTCCGGATCTCGAAGTGCTCCCGCGAGTCCTTGTCCTTGAACGGCGAGCGGATCACGCAGTAGACGTTCTTCTCCGTGGGCAGCGGCACGGGACCCGAAACCGTCGCGCCGGTGCGCGTCGCGGTCTCGACGATCTCCTTCGCCGCCGTCTCGATCGCCGTGTGGTCATAGGACTTCAGGCGAATGCGAATCTTGTTTTGCGCGATTGTTGCCACTTGTCGTTTCTAGCTTTTCTCAGTGAAACGGGGCGGTTCCCGGGTTCGGGGCCCGCCCCTCTTGTGTCGTATCTGCTTGGAATCGGACGCCGGGCCGATCAGGGCCCGCCGCCCGCACTACTGAATGACTTCGGTGACGACTCCGGAGCCGACCGTCCGGCCACCCTCGCGGATCGCGAACCGCAGACCCTGGTCCATGGCGATCGGCTGGATCAGCTCGATCTCCATCTGGACGTTGTCGCCGGGCATGACCATCTCCGTGCCCTCGGGCAGGTTGGCCACTCCGGTGACGTCCGTCGTGCGGAAGTAGAACTGCGGCCGATAACCGGTGAAGAACGGCGTGTGACGACCGCCCTCCTCCTTCTTGAGGACATAGACCTCGGCCTTGAACTTGGTGTGCGGTGTGATCGAGCCGGGTTTGCAGAGCACCTGGCCGCGCTCGATCTCCTCGCGCTTGGTGCCGCGCAGCAGGCAGCCGACGTTATCGCCGGCGCGGCCCTCGTCGAGGATCTTCTTGAACATCTCGACGCCGGTCACGACCGTCGACGTGGTGGCCTTGATGCCCACGATCTCGACCGTCTCACCGGTCTTGATGATTCCCTGCTCGATCCGGCCGGTCGCGACGGTGCCGCGGCCGGTGATCGAGAACACGTCCTCGACCGGCATCAGGAACGGCTTGTCCAGATCGCGTACGGGCTCGGGGATGTAGGTGTCAAGCGCCTCAGCGAGTTCGAGGATCTTGCCCTCGTACTCCGCGTCACCCTCGAGCGCCTTCAGCGCCGAACCGATGACGAACGGGATGTCGTCGCCCGGGAACTCGTACTCGGACAGCAGGTCGCGGATCTCGACCTCGACCAGCTCCAGGAGCTCAGGGTCGTCGACCATGTCTGCCTTGTTGAGGAACACGATGATGTAGGGCACCCCGACCTGACGCGCGAGCAGGATGTGCTCACGGGTCTGGGGCATTGCGCCGTCGGCGGCCGACACGACCAAGATCGCTCCGTCCATCTGGGCGGCGCCCGTGATCATGTTCTTGACGTAGTCCGCATGTCCCGGGCAGTCCACGTGCGCGTAGTGCCGGTTGGCGGTCTCGTACTCGACGTGCGAAGTGGCGATCGTGATTCCGCGCGCCTTCTCCTCGGGAGCGTTGTCGATCGAGTCGAACGACCGCACCTCGGTGCTGTCGCCGAACCTGTCGTGGAGCACCTTGGTGATGGCCGCGGTCAGCGTCGTCTTGCCATGGTCGATGTGACCGATGGTGCCGACGTTGACATGGGGCTTGTCGCGCTCGAACTTGGCCTTCGCCACTTTGGTGTCGCTCCTTCTCTGTACTCGATTTTGCTCGTCTCAGGACGAACCTATTCAGGATATAAGTTTTCCGTCCGCGGACGCGACCCGAGGGCCGCGCCCGAGGCTGCTACGCAGCTTGCTGCTCCCCGCCGCCGAGCTTGTCGGCGATGTTCGGCGGGACCTCTTCGTAGCGGTCGAACTGCATTGTGTACGTCGCCCGACCCTGGGTGGTCGAACGCAGGTCAGTCGCGTAGCCGAACATCTCGGCCAGCGGCACGTGACCTGAAACGACCTGCGCGTTGCCGCGCTGCTCCATGCCGTTGACCTGCCCGCGGCGTCGGTTGAGGTCGCCGATCACGTCGCCCATGAACTCCTCCGGCGTCACGACCTCGACCGCGAACACCGGCTCGAGCAGTACCGGCTTGGCGCGCTGCACCGCCGCCTTGAGCGCCAGCGAGCCGGCGACCCGGAAGGCGATCTCGGACGAGTCCGTGTCGTGATACTTGCCGTCTGTCAGTGTTACGCGGACGTCGACCAGCGGGTAGCCCATCCGCGGACCGTTGTCCATCGCGTCCTCGACGCCCTTCTCGACCGCCGGGATGAACTCGGTCGGGACGGCGCCGCCCTTGATCTTGTTGATGAAGTCAAAGCCCTCGCCGGGAGCGGGCTCGACGTCGATGTAGACGATCCCGTACTGACCCGAGCCACCGGTCTGGCGCACGAAGCGGCCCTCGACCTTCTCGGCGGTGCCGCGGATCGTCTCTCGATAGGAGACCTGCGGGCGGCCGACGTTGGCGTCGACCTTGTATTCACGCAGCATCCGGTCGACCAGCACCTCGAGGTGCAGCTCGCCCATGCCGGAGATCTCGGTCTGTCCGGTCTCCTCGTTGGTCTGGACCTGGAAGGTCGGATCCTCTTCGGCGAGGCGGCCGAGGGCGACTGACATCTTCTCCTGATCGGCCTTCGTCTTGGGCTCGATCGCAACCTTGATCACCGGCTCGGGAAAATCGATCGTCTCCAGCCGGATCGGGCGGTCGGGCGCGGCGAGCGTGTCGCCGGTCACGACCTGCTTGATCCCGACCGCGGCGGCGATATCGCCGGCGTAGACCTCCTGCAGCTCCTCGCGCTCGTTGGCGTGCATCATCAGGATCCGGCCGACCCGCTCGGTCCGACCGGTGTTCACGTTCAGCACGCGTGATCCGGCAGCCAGCTTGCCCGAGTAGACGCGGAAGTAGGTCAGCTTGCCGACGTATGGGTCGGCCATGATCTTGAACGCGAGCGCCGCGAACGGCTCGTTGTCGGACGCGTCGCGGCGCGCCGGCTCGCCATCTTCGGACCCCTTGACGGGCTCCAGACCCTCGACAGGCGGCACGTCGAGCGGGCTCGGCAAGTAGTCGATCACCGCGTCGAGCAGCGGCTGCACGCCCTTGTTCTTGAAGCTCGAGCCGCACAGCACCGGCGTCATCCGGATCGCCAGCGTCGCCGCACGGATCGCCTGCTTGAGGCGCGCAGCTGGAATCTCGTGCTCCTCGAGGATCATCTCGAGCAGCTCATCGTCGTAGTGCGAGACCTCCTCCAACAGGTGCTCGCGGGCGGCAGCGGCGTCCTCGGCGAGCTCCGCCGGAATCTCGATCACATCCTGGTCCTTGCCGAGCTCGTCCTTGTAGACGATCGCGACGTTCTCGACCAGGTCGACGATCCCGCGGAAGCCGCCCTCGGCGCCGATCGGAAGCTGGATCGGTACCGGGTGCGCACCGAGGCGGTCGACCATGGTCTGCACACCCCGGTCGAAGTCGGCGCCGATCCGGTCCATCTTGTTGATGTACGCGATCCGCGGCACGCGGTACTTGTCAGCCTGGCGCCAGACGGTCTCTGACTGGGGCTCGACGCCCGCGACCGAGTCAAACAGCGCGATCGCGCCGTCAAGCACGCGCAGCGAGCGCTCCACCTCGACGGTGAAGTCGACGTGGCCAGGGGTATCAATGATGTTGATCCGGTGGCCGTTCCACTCGGCCGTGGTCGCGGCCGAGGTGATCGTGATGCCGCGCTCCTGCTCCTGCTCCATCCAGTCCATCACCGCAGCGCCCTCGTGAACCTCTCCCATCTTGTAGGTCCGCCCTGTGTAATAGAGGATGCGCTCAGTCGTCGTCGTCTTACCGGCGTCGATGTGAGCCATGATCCCGATGTTGCGAGTGTTCTCGAGGCTGAAAGTGCGTGGCATGAGTCTTCGGTGTTTGGGGCGGCTGAGCGGAGCTGGAGTCAGCTGCGGTCATGAAAAAGGGCCCAGTGGGCCCGTTCACGACGCACCTGTCGGCTACGGGCAGTTGTCTATTGAGTCGGCTTCTCCATCGTGTGGATTCTCCGCGCCCGAGAGCGAGCACGGATGAACGCAACCCGACCCGAGGCGGACACCGAATATAGCAGAGGACATCGGGGCTCAGAGGGTGGTTCCACAGCCTCTGACAGCCATTCCAGCGACCGCCCACAAGCGTCCTCGGCGGTGGTCGCGCTGGTGCTCCTCGGCGGATTGATCGGCGCCGCCCTGATGGTCGTGGCCGAGTTCACGCCACTGTTCACGATCCACTCGAGCGCCTACGGCGCGGCCGTCCGCACCGAGCGCACCGGCGCGCATCAATCCTATGCACTGATCCCGGTGGCGCTGCTGGCGGCGGTGCTGACGATCGTGGCCGCGCGCTCGCGAAGCCGTGCGGCGCTGCTCGGGCTCGGGGTGCTGGGTCTGGTCGCGCTCGGGATCGCGCTGCTCGGGGACCTACCGGATGCCCAGGCGACCGGCTTCATCGGCAATCCGCAGTCGCTGACGCCGGCCAGCTCGAGCCCCAGCACGGGGCTCTATCTCGAGACGCTGGGGGCGATCATCCTGCTGCTCACCGCCGGTACGGGCCTGCTGCTGGGGGCCGCACAACCGCGGAAGACGGCGCGTCGGCGGGCGGCCAAACCGAGCTCCACCCAGCTGGGCAGCTAGCCGAGCTCCACCCAGCCGGGCCAGCGGAGCTCCGCCCAGCCGGGCCAGCCGAGCCCTGAAGCCGCTACTCAATCTCGAAGATGAGAATCCTCTTACGCGGTTCCGGTCCGCTTCCTGACGTTTTGTACAGGTTCCCGGTTTACCTACTCCAAGACCGTTACATTAATCGAACGCGAGGGTTGTCCTGCCGCAGCCCCCGGTCCCGTGCGGTAGGCAGCCCTCGCGTTTCTCTTTGTGGTGGCTGGGGGGACGTGCCCAGCCGCGGACGTGGTTGTCACACTCTGATCGCTCGCTGCGAGAAACAGGGTGATGTTGGCCATGACCGCTCACGACGACGACCTGCTGATTCAGTTCGTCGACGGGGACCCCGAGGCGTTTGTGGCTTTCTACCGCCGCAATCTGGCCGCGGTGCTGGGCTACTTCATGCGCCGCACCGACGATCCCGAGTTGACCGCCGACCTGACTGCCGAGGTGTTCGCGGCGGCGCTGCTGGGAGCCGAGCGCTATCGGCCCGGCGAGCGGCCCGCGCTCGCCTGGTTGTATGGGATCGCCGCCCACAAGCTGGCGGACAGTCGGCGCCGCGGACGGGTTGAGGACGAGGCGCGCCGCCGGCTCGCGATGGAGCCGCTGGCGATCGACGATGCCGAACTTGCCCGGGTCGCGGAGATGGCCGACGTCGGGTCCGCCGAGAGCGCCGTTCAGGCGCTGCCGGCGGCGCAGCGCGATGCCGTCCTCGCGAGAGTCGTCGACGAGCGGTCGTACGCCGAAATTGCCAGCCAGATGCGTTGCTCTGAGCTGCTGGTCCGCCAGCGCGTGAGCCGCGGTCTGAGGGCGCTTCGCACGAAGATCAAGGAGCAGTGATGAGCCAGTTCTTTGACGACCTCGAGAAGCAGTTGCAGACGGCCGCGCGCGCTCGCACGGATGCCCGCGAGGACCCGGACGACCGGCCCAGCCGTTCCAGCGGCTGGGCGTGGCTACTCGCCGGCGCGCGCGCCGCGCCGGTGCTGATCGCTGTGGTGACGACGCTGGTTATCGCGGGCGCGGCGTTGGTCGCCTTCGGCCACGGGCGCCATCGCAACGCCACGCCGTCGAGCTCGCGCCCATTGCACCTACAGAACCCCAACCTCAGGCGCGAGGTCTACTACCTCAGCAAAGCGATGCGCACGGTGGTTCAGACGTCCGCGTGCCGTCCCCCCGACGCGCACGGGACGACGTACACCAGCGGATCGCCCGGGCAGGATCTGCTGTCGACGCTGGGCGTACTCAGGCGACCGGTGACGTCGGCGGACAGCGTCAACCTCCGCTTCGTGCAGGGAGATTCAAAGGTTTACCGCGGCTATGTCCGGCGCGCCCTGGTCGCCGACGGGGTTTCGTACTTCATCGCCGCGACGCGCGAGAGCTTCATCTATCTGCCTGCGACGCGCTGTCTGGACCGCGAGGTGGCCGCCCTACGGCGCGAGCTACCGCAGATCCCACCGTCGCTTCGGGCGCCGACGGCGAAACTCCAGGCGCAGATGGTCGCGGGCGAAAAGAAGCTGCGGGCGGCGGCACCCCTGAGCACGATCTGCTACGGCGCCGCCACTCACAATGCCAGTTCCCAGATGTGCGGTGTGACCGCAACGGCGATCCGGCATGGCCTGCCGCCGATGGACAACCGAGGCATATTCAGCGGCATCGTCCCCGACGGCGTCGCGTCCGTCACGCTGCACTACAAGACAACCACCGGCGAGGCTTCGATAGCCGGCCCGGTGACCGGCAACATGTACGCGATCCGCGGGCCCCAGAACTTCGGATCGAGCCCGCTCGTCAGCGTTGTCTGGCGCTCCGCGAACGGCAAGGTCCTCAAGACCGTCAGGCAGCCGTCTCCGGCCATCCTGGTCCACTACTGCAAGCAGCATCGCGGGACGTGCGCGGCATTCCAGAACGCGACCGTCGTGCGCTCGATGTCGTCCGGGATGGCCCGGCTCGTGACCAGCGTTGGCGTGAGCACTACGCCCAGCGCGCACCGCTAGGTCCCCGGGCAGCCCACCCGACGGCCGTTACCAGCGGTAATGGGCGAAGGCCTTGTTGGCCTGCGCCATGCGGTAGATGTCGTCCTTGCGCTTGTAGGCGTTGCCCTGCTGCTGCTGGGCATCGAGCAGCTCATTGGCGAGCCGCTGGGACATCGTCTTCTCACGCCGCGCGCGCGCGAACTGGACCAGCCAGCGAACCGCGAGCGTGCGGGAGCGCCGGGCGGGAACCTCGACCGGCACCTGATAGGTGGCGCCACCGACGCGGCGTGGCCGCACCTCGAGCACTGGGGTCAGCGCCTTGACACCGGCCTCGAGCTGCTCGACCGCGTTCTTGCCGGTCCGCTCTTCGAGGATCGCGAGCGCGTCGTAGACGATCTTCTCGGCAGTCGACTTCTTGCCGTCGAGCATCACCTTGTTGATGACCTGCTGGACGAGCCGATTGCGATAGACGGGATCCGCCTCGACCGGGCGGACCTGAGCTGCTGCGCGGCGGGGCATCTACTTGGCCTTCACGCCGTACTGCGAGCGGGCCTTCTTGCGGTCGCTGACGCCGGCGGCGTCGAGCGTTCCGCGGATCACCTTGTAGCGGTATCCCGGCAGGTCCTTGACGCGACCGCCGCGGACCAGCACGACCGAGTGCTCCTGCAGGTTGTGGCCCTCGCCAGGGATGTAGGCGTTGACCTCCATACCGTTGGTGAGGCGAACTCGGGCGACCTTGCGCTGGGCCGAGTTCGGCTTCTTGGGGGTCGTCGTGAAGACGCGCGTGCAGACGCCGCGGCGCTGCGGGGCTGCGACCTTCTGCTTGCGCCCCTTGCCGGTCTTGAGTCCCGGCGTGGCGAGCTTTTTCTTCGGCGCGGTGCGGCCCTTGCGGATCAGCTGGCTGGTCGTCGGCATGCGGTCGCAGAGGGTAGCAGGGGCCGGCTTTCGGGCCGTGCGGCCGGCTAGGCCGGCACTCCTGCTAGCGCCTCGTCGACCGGCGTGTAGGGGACCCCGACCGCCTCGGCCACCGGCGCGTACGTGACCTCGCCGCCGACGACGTTGACCCCGAGCTTGAGTCCCGGGTTGTCCGTCGTCGCCGCGATCACGCCGGCGGTCGCGAGGTGGAGCACGTAGGGCATCGTCGCGTTGGTCAGCGCATAGGTCGAGGTGACCGGCACCGCGCCGGGCATGTTGGCGACGCAGTAATGCGTGATCCCGTCGACCTCGTAGGTCGGGTTCGAGTGAGTCGTCGCATGCGAGGTCTCAAAGCAGCCGCCCTGGTCGATCGAGACGTCGACCAGGACCGCGTGGCGCTTCATCAGGCCCAGCTGCTCGCGCGTGATCACGTGCGGCGCGCGCGCCCCGTGGACGAGCACGGCACCGATCACCAGGTCGACGTCAGGCAACCGCTCCTCGATCGACAACGTCGACGCGAAGCAGGTGTCGGCCCGCCCGCCGAACGCGATGTCAAGCTCGCGCAGCCGGTCGATGTTGCGGTCGTAGACGTAAACGGTCGCCTCCATCCCGACCGCGATGAAGGCCGCGTTCATCCCGACGACGCCGCCGCCGATCACCATCACATTGGCCGCAGCGACGCCTGGAACACCGCCCAGCAGGATGCCGCGGCCGCCGAGCGGCTTCTCGAGCATGAACGCGCCAGCCTGGGTTGCGATCTTGCCCGCGACCTCGGACATCGGCGCCAGCAGTGGCAGCCGCCCGCGCGCGTCCTCGACGGTCTCGTACGCGATGCAGGTCGCGCCCGACTCCATCAGCCCTCTGGTCAGCGACTCCTCGGCCGCCAGGTGAAGGTAGGTGAACAGGACGTGGTGCGGCCGCAGGCGACCCACCTCCTCGGGCTGCGGCTCCTTGACCTTGACGATCATCGCCGCCTCGCCGAACACCGCGTCCGCGTCGGGCAGGATCGTCGCGCCCTGGGCGACGTAGGCCTCGTCTGCCAGCGACGAGCCTTCGCCGGCGCCGCTCTGGATGAACACCTCATGGCCGGCGTCGACCAGCTCGCGGACGCCCGCGGGCGTCATTCCGACCCGATATTCGTCGGTCTTGACCTCTGACGGGACCCCGACCTTCATGACACCAGCTCCCGGCCTCGGAGTGCCAGCCAGAACTCGATCCGGTCCCGGGCGGTACCGAGGTTGCGCCCCGTGAGCTCCTCGACGCGCTTGATCCGGTATCGCAACGTGTGACGGTGGCAGTAGAGACGCCGCGCGGCGCGCTCCCACTGGCCGTTCTCTTCGATGAACGCTTCAAGCGACCGCATCAGCTCTCCTCCGTAGTGACCCTCGCTCGATTCGATCGGTCCGAGAATCGAGTCGCAGAACAGTTTTAACGCCTCGCTCTCCTGCAGCGACAGCAGCAGCTGGAAGGAACCGAGGTCCTTGTAAGTCGCCAGGCGCACGGTGCCATTTGAAGCGCCGCCGCCATCGTCACCGATGACGCCGAGCGCGAGTGCTTCGACAGCGCACCGGCCTTCGTGGAAGCTCCGTCTCGCCTCGCCGCCCGCGACCGGGCGGCCGACGCCGACTCGCAGACCCGGGCCGAGCCCGTCGTACAGACGCCGGCTCACGCGCTCGGCAAGCCCAAACAACTCCTCCTCGGGCAGTCCGGCGACCAGCGCACAGGTCAGCGCGCCCGAGGAGGCGACCAACCCCGGAGCTGCCTCCTCGCGGAGTGCGGTCGCGAGCGCGTCCTCGACCGGGCCGGCCGAACCACGGCCGTTGTTGGGGCGCTGAACGACGAGCGCCGCGACCTGATCCGAGAGCCCAAACGGCTCCAGACGGCGGGTCAGCTCGATGCCGGTCAGCTCGCCGCCGACGATCGCCGCCAGCACGTCGCCGGCCAGCCGGCGCTCGGTGTCGCCGGCCACCCGTCCGCGGAGCAGTTCTAGCGCGACGATCGTTACCGCCTGGTGCAGCGTCAGACGGTCGAAGTCGCTCAGCGGACTTCCGTCCTTGATCGCGACCAGCCACGCCTCGGGGATCCGTTCGACGGAGTCCGTGCCGCCCTGGGCGCCGTCGGCCGAGACCGGGAGCGCAAGCGCACGATCGGACTGCTCCCCCACGGTCGGTAGGAAGGCACGCGCCTCGCGCCTGCGGGCGCGCTCGGTCAGCTCGGCTGTCAGCGTGCTCACGAGCTCGGGCTCGACCGGGCGCCGGAAGGCACGCTGGACCAGTGGCTCACCGCGCGCGTCGAACACCAGCACCGCCGCGCCGATCAGCGTTGAAAGGGTTCCAGCGAGCGCCTCGAGCCCGCGCTCGGAGAGCACGATCCGCTCCAACCGCTCGTGTGCGGCGATCGCCCGCCGCAGGACCGCGTACTGCTCGTTGACCAGCTTGGTGAACGCCGCCTCGGTGACCGCGATGAACGGGACCTCGTACGGCACCTCGAAGACCGGGAAGTCGCGTTCCGCGGCCGCCTGCAGGAGTGCAGGCGGCACCTGCTGATGGCGGAACCCGACGCCGAAGCCGAGTCCCGCCAGCTGATGGTCGGAGAGCCGAGCGACGAACTCGCGCTGCTGCTCGTCGGAGTCGAGCAGCATCCCGGTGCTGAGCAGCAGCTCGCCGCCAGACAGCCACGGCGTCGGATTCTGAAGCTCGGAGATGTGGACCCACCGGACCGGCAGGTCGACAGCCGCCTCGCCCGTCAGAAGCCGGACGTCCAGGCCCTGCAGCAGTTCACGAACTGTCAGCACGGCAGCTGCTTTGGCTGATCGTGATCCCTCAGGCCGACTTCGACGTCATCCGCTCCCAGGCCTCGGTCAATACCGGCCTTAGCACGGCCTCCATCTCCTCGAACTGCTTCGGACCCGCGATCAGGGGCGGCGACAGCTGGATCACCGGGTCGCCGCGATCGTCGGCGCGGCAGATCAAGCCGCGACGGTAGAGCTCGCCGGACAGGAAGCCGCGAAGCAACGTCTCGGACTCCTCGTCTGACCACTGCTCGAGCGTGTCCGGGTCCTTGACCAGCTCGATCGCGTGGAAGTAGCCCGTCCCGCGGACATCGCCGACAATCGGGATGTCGCGCAGCGACTCCAGCATCGAGCGAAAGACGCTCTCGTTGTTGCGAACGTTCTCGAGCACGCCCTCGTTCTCCATCGCGTCGATGTTCGCGAGCGCGATCGCCGAGCAGACGGGGTGGCCGGCGAACGTGAACCCGTGCGTGAAGCTGTTGAGGCCGTGCATGAACGGCTCTGCGACGCGGTCGGTGGCGATCACCGCTCCCATCGGCGCGTACGCGCTGGTGATTCCCTTTGCCGTCGTGATCAGGTCGGGGACGTAGTCGTACTTCTGGCCTCCAAACCACTCACCCAGCCGGCCCCAGGCGCAGATCACCTCGTCGGAGATCAGCAGCACGTTGT
>JBKQJQ010000391.1:0-4551 GCA_052147875.1 Solirubrobacteraceae bacterium
CGGGCCTGCTGCACGCCGTTGAGATCGCCCTTGGCGCTGAAGGTGTCCAGCGACGCCCGCGCTTGCGAGCGCGCCTCCGTCGTGCTGCCGCTGGTCGCGAGCACGCGCGCCAGCTCGAGCCGCGCACCGGCCTGAAAGGCAACGAAGTCAGTCATCATCGCGTGCTCCAGCGCGCTTTCGGCCCATCTCTGCGCACCAGCGAGGTCTGTGTCTGTGAGCGCTAGGCGGGCTCTGACGGCGTGTGTGATCGCATAGTTGATGACGTCGTGCTCGGGGCTCATCTCATCCGACCGCTCGATCGCCGCCAGAGCAGCATCGCGATCTCCGGCCCGCTCGTACATCGCAGCCAGGAACGCCAAAGTCGTCGATCGAAATCCCACGTCTCCTCGCTGCTCGAGCATCTCGTCGGCGTGCTCCATCGCGGCTACCGCCGCCGTCACGTTCGCTCTCTCAAGCTCGGTCTGCGCCAGCATCTGCCAGCCGAACTCCTCCATCGACGCGCCCTGTGCCGCAAGCGTGTCGATCGCGCGCAGCGCCCACGCGCGGGCAGAGTCGAAGCGGCGCTGATATCGGGCGACGCCCGAGCGGCCGATCTCCACGAACCCCTGCAGGTATCCGCCGAGGTCCTCATCCCCGATCCAGTCCAGCTCTCTTGCGATTGAGGTCGCGCTCGTTGGGCCCCACAGCAAAGCGGCGCTGTACTGGGCGAGCGCCCGCGCTCGAAGGCCGCGATCGCCGGCGCGATGTGCGTGCTCAGCCGCCGTCCGTGCCTCACGTCCCGCCTCTGTCGCATGGCTGGTGGCCCAGTGCTGCCACCACGCCACAAGGTGAGCCCGTGCCAGTCCTCGCTCGTCGCCTTGGGACGAAAGCTCTGCCATCAACGAGGGCAGCAGCGCTTGGATCTGGGCGAGCGCCTCCCGCGGACGGACGTGATGCAGCCATTCGAGGCGGCTCAGCGTGGCGAGACCCGCGACGGCCGGATCACGTTCTGCGATCGTGAGCAGCTCGTCGATACGCGCCATGTTCGGGGTATCCAAGAGCTGCTCGGCGAGATCGACGGCAATCCGCGCGTGCAGCGCATCGCCCGCTGGCACCAGCTCCAAAGCGCGCTCGAGCAGCCTGCGTGCCGCCGTCTGATCGGCGCGCTCGCTCGCGCGCCTGCCCGCTCGGTGCAGGTGGCGCGCGGCGTCGAGCGACAGCTCCGGATTGGCTCGCCGTCTGAGCTCGCGCAGATAGCCTACGGCCTGCTCGAGGTGCCAGCCCGCGATCTCGTCGAGCTCCAGCAGCTCGCCCGCATGCTGCTCTAGCCAGCGGGCAAAGCGCTCGTGCAGGCGTGCTCGGTCGGCTTTGGGCAGCCCGTCGTAGGCTGCATCGCGGATCAGCAGGTGGCGGAAGCGAAACGCGTCGTCGCCGCCGATCGTCGCCGGATGCGGTCTGATCAGCTCCTTGCGGACCAGCCCCGCCAACCGCGATTCGATCTCGGCCGCGAGCCGCTCGCCGGCCAGCGCCCGCACCGCCAGCCGGTGAAAGACCTCGCCCTCGATCGCACCACGCTCGAGCAGCTCGCGCTCCTCGAGCGCCAGGCGCTCCAGCCGCGCCGCCAAGAGTGCTTGGATCGTCGCTGGGACAGCCACGGTCCCGTGTTCACGGGCCAGCGCGACCATCTCCTCCAGGAACAGCGGATTTCCCTCGCTCGCGGCGATCACGCGGGCTCTCGCCTCGGGGTCGAGGCCGTCACCGAGCTGGTCCAGCAGTGCCTCGGACTCCTCGGCGGCCAGCGGCTGCAGCAGCACGGCGGCTGAGTTGAGCTTGCCTCCTCCCCACCCCGGCCGGTCTTCGAGCAGCTCGGGCCTTGCGGTGCACAGCAGCAGGATCGGCGCCCCTCGCGATAGATCGACGACGTGATCGAGCAGGTCCAGCAGCATCGGCTCGCCCCACTGCAGGTCGTCGATGTGGAGGATCAATGGCCTGTCCGCGGCGATCGTCTCGAGCAGCCTGCGAACCTCCCAGAAGAGCTCCTCGGGCGTCGCCGAGCCGGTACCCGTCAACCGCTCCAGCACCTGGGACGCCCTGTCGCCCGCCGGCATCAGGGCCTCGACCAATGGCCAGAAGGTGATCCCCTCGCCGTAGTGCAAACAGCGGCCGCGTAGCACGGTCGCGCCGTCGCCGGCGCCCGCGAGCAGCTCGATGACCAACCTGGACTTGCCGACGCCAGCCGGTCCCATCAACGTGAACAGGTGGCATTCGGACTCGTCGACAGCGCGCTGCCACGCCTGGCTCAGGAGCGCCAGCTCGCGCTGACGGCCGACGAGCGGCGCCTCGAGATGGCGTGCGATCCCCGGCGCCGCCCGGTCGACGCTCAGCAGCCGGTAGGCGAGCACCGGCTCGGACTTGCCCTTCAAGCTGAGCGGCTCTAGCGTCTGGACCTCGACCGCGTCGCGAACCAGCGCCAGCGTGTCAGCTCCGAGTACGATTTCGCCCGGCGCCGCCGCCTGCTCCAGCCGCGCGGCGACGTTGATCGCATCGCCGATCGCCAGGTTCTCCCCCTCGCCGGTCAGCACAGCGCCTGTGTTGACGCCGGTCCTGAACTTCAGCTCCACTCCGACCTCGGCCGCGATCGCCGGCAGCCGCTCGCGGATCTCGGCCGCCGCTCTGACGGCCCGGAGCGCGTCGTCCTCCTGGACCCGTGGGATCCCGAACACCGCCATCACCGCGTCGCCGATGAACTTCTCGACCGTGCCGCCATGGCGCTCGATCGTCGCCCGGATCTCTGCGAAGTAGCGGTTCATCACGCCGCGCAGGACCTCGGGATCCAGCTCCTCGCCGAGCGCCGTCGACCCGGTCACGTCACAGAACAGGGCTGTTACAACCTTGCGCGTCTGCCTACCAGGCGCCGCCACCGGCAACGGCGCCGTGCACGCGCCGCAGAACTTGAACCCGTCTGGGTTCTGGGTCCCGCACCGCTCACAGACCGGCATCGCGAACCCCCTTGTGGCCCCTTGTCGTTACGCGCGGCTAAAACGCCGCCCGGCGACCGGCGACTGCTCCTCGTCGAGGCTTGTGCGTGGCCGCACGTCGGCGACCAGTCCGGCGTCCGCCTCGCTGTCGTCGGCCGCCGCGGCTTCCAGCGCCGCCATCCGCTCGGGCGTCATCGCACTGTCATCCTCATTCTCGGCAAGCCACTGCTCGGCCTCGGCGGCGGCCTGTTGATCGCGGATCACGCGCTTGCCGGCGGCGTAGTACTTGTCGATCTCGGCGAATAACTCATCGACGAGGTTCTCAGTCTTCACCTTGCGAATCATCTCGCCCTTCGAGTAGATCGCGCCGGCGTCCTTGGCGCCCGTGATCCCGAAGTCGGCATGGCGGGCCTCGCCGATGCCGTTCACCGCGCAACCAAGGACCGAGACCTCAATCGGGTCGTCATAAGCCCTCAACCGCTCCTCGACTTCAGCCACGACGGTGTCCATGTCGAACTGAAGACGGCCACAGGTCGGACAGGCAATCAGGACCGGGCCGCGCTCGCGGAGCTTCAGCGCCTTGAGGATCTCCCACGCGACCTTCACCTCCTCCTCGGCGTGGAACGTCGACAGCGAGATCCTGATCGTGTCGCCGATCCCGTCCGCGAGCAGCGTGCCGAGTCCGACCGCGGACTTCAGGGAGCCGGACCACTTCGTCCCGGCCTCCGTGACGCCGAGATGCAGCGGATACGGGATCCGCTCGGAGAGCAGCCGATTGGAGGCGATCGTGTTCGGCACGCTGGTCGACTTCATCGACACCTTGAAGTTGGTGAACTCGAGCCTCTCCATCAACTCGACGAACTCGACCGCGGCCGTGACCAGCGCCTCGACTGGGTTCTCGTACTCGAGCTCGCGCAGGTGGGCTGGCAGCGAGCCGGAGTTGACGCCGATCCGCAGCGGCGTCCCAAGCTCGTTGGCGCGCTCGGCGACCTGGGCGACCTTGTCGGGTCCGCCGATGTTGCCCGGGTTGAGGCGAACGCAGTGCGCGCCAGCGTCGAGTGCCTTGAGCGCCAGCGTGTAGTTGAAGTGGATGTCGGCGATCACCGGGATCGGCGACTGGACGACGATCGTCTTCAGCGCGTCGACGTCCTTCTCACGCGGCACCGCCACGCGGACGATGTCGGCTCCGGCCTCGGCGACGCGGCGGATCTGGCCCATCGTCGCCTCGAGGTCGGCGGTTTCGGTCTTGGTCATCGTCTGCACGGCGACCGGGGCTCCGCCGCCGATCGGAACAGTGCCCACGTGGATCTGGCGTTCTGAGGGCATAGGGTCAGTGTAGAACGGCGCCCGCCGGGTCACTCGTCGCCAGGACCCGTGGGAGGGCCATCGCCTTCCGCGCCGCCGGCAGCCTGGCTGCGCCGCCGGATCGCGACCGCGCCGAACGTGACTGCCGCCAGCACAAGTAGCACGAGAATGACGATCACCGGCGTCGGCAGGAACGAGCTCGAGCCGCCGCTCGAGCCGGTGAACGTCCCACCGTGTGAGATCGCCGCCAGCCGCGCCCTGGCGATCACGTCCGGGCAGCTGGTGTACT
>JBKQJQ010000392.1:0-4427 GCA_052147875.1 Solirubrobacteraceae bacterium
TGTCGCTTGGAACGTTGAGCACCGCATAGGTGCAGAGCGTTCCAAGGCCACGGTCTCACCCCCCTTTCGACAGCCGAAGTTGGACTCCGGCCAACTCCTCGTACAAACGAACAGCGCTCATCTCACCGGCGTCATCGCCAAACGCCGCTTGGGCCCGGGCGTGTATCCGCTCGACAAGCGCCGCTAGCTCGACGGGTACTGCGACATCCCGTGCAAGATCGACTGCGAGCCGGAGGTCCTTGCAGACGAGCTTCATCGCGAAGCCCTCGTCGTAGTCGCCGTGATCGAGGATCATCCGGACGTCCTGCTCCAGGAATACCGAGTTTGCTTGCGAGTGGGTCAGCGCGTCGTGGAGCCTGTCGAGCGGCACGCCGGCCTTGACGCCGACGGTCAGGGCCTCGGCGGTCGCGACCGCGTGCATGAACCACATCAGGTTCAGTAGGAGCTTGACCGTGTAGCCGCTGCCGCTCGGTCCGAGGTGGGAGATCCGCTTGGGGTCGCCCATCGTCTCGAGCAGTGGGCGGGCGCGCGTGTACGCCTTGCGCGTGCCGCCGACGAAGATCGCGAGCGTCCCCGCGGCGGCGCCGATCGTCTGCCCGGCGACCGGGGCATCGACGAACTCGACCTTCCGCGACCGCGCCAACGCAAACTGGCGACGCCCCACCTCCAGCGAGCTCGTGCTCATCTCGATCGCCAGTGAACCGTGAGCCAGCAGTGGCAGAGCCGCGCCGAGCACCGCCTCCACCTGCGGAGGACCAGGAAGGCTTGTGATCAACACGTCCGCCCCTTCGAGGCAATCGGGCAACGAGACAGCGCCGCGCGCCCCAGCGCGCACCGCGCCGCGGACGGCTGCCCGGTCCAGGTCGTACGCCGTCACCTCGTGCCCGCCGCTCACCACGTGGCGGCACATGTGCGAGCCCATGTGACCCAACCCGATGAACGCCACCCGAGTCATGCGAGCGAGATCCAGGTCGTCTTCAGCTGTGTGTAGGACTCGAGCGCGTGCAGCGAGCGGTCGCGCCCATGGCCCGAAGCCTTGAAGCCGCCGAAGGGTGTCGCGAGCGACGAGGCGTCGAACGTGTTCACCCACACGGTCCCGGCGCGCAACCGCCGCGCGAGCCGCCCGGCCGTCCGCACGTCAGATGTCCAGACGGCGGCGGCGAGGCCGTAGGGCGTGTCGTTGGCCAGAGTGAGCGCATCGTCGACATCGGCGGCCTCCTGGATGACCAGCACCGGCCCGAACACCTCCTCCTGGACGACCGCCAGCTCCGACGAGTCGACCTCGATCAGGGTCGGCTCCATGTAGGCGCCGCCGGCGACCGGCTCGACGGCCGCGCCGCCGGTGAGCACGCGCGCGCCGTCGCTCACCGCTCCCGCGACGCGACGTTGCACACCCGCGAGATGCTCGCTGCTGATCATCGCGCCGAGCACCGTCGAGTCGAGCGCCGGGTCTGCGGGGACGAACCCGCGCGCGGCGTCGCTCAACCGGAACACGAGCTCCTCGCGCACCGCACGCTCGACGACCACCCGCGAACCCGCGTGGCAGGTCTGGCCGGCGTTGTAGAAGATCCCCCAGGCGATCGACTCGGCCGCCGCCTCGAGGTCCGGCGCGTCTGACAGCACGACCTGCGGGCTCTTGCCGCCGAGCTCCAACGAAACCTGCTTGCCGTTTGACTCGCCGGCGTAGCGCTGGAACAGCCGCCCGACCGGCACCGAGCCGGTGAACGCGACCTTGTCGACGTCCAGGTGGCGGCCGAGCGCCTGGCCGGCCTCCTCGCCGTGACCCGGCACGACGTTCAGGACGCCGTCGGGCACGCCGGCCTCGGCGGCCAGTTCGGCCAGCGCAAGCGCACTCAGGGGCGAATGCTCGGCGGGCTTGAGGACGACCGAATTGCCGGCCGCGAGCGCCGGCGCCAGCTTCCACGCCGTAATGATCAGCGGATAGTTCCATGGCACGACCGCCCCGACGACGCCAAGTGGCTCGCGCGAGATCAGCGCCAGCGCGTCGGCCGCGGTCGGCGCGATCTCCCCGTAGACCTTGTCGATCGCCTCGCCGTACCACCCAAAGCAACGGGCGGCTCCGGGGACGTCAACGCCGCGGGCGTCGCCGATCGGATGGCCGGTGTCACGCGATTCGATCTGGGCCAGTTCCTCGAGCCGTTCGAGCATCAGCTCGCTGAGCCGGACGAGTGCGCGGCCCCGCACCGCCGGGTCCTCGTAGGCCCAGTCGCCACGCTCGAATGCGGCCCGGGCCGCGCGCACGGCGTGGTCGATGTCGAGTGCATCGCCGCGCGCAACCGCCGCGATCACGCTCCCGTCCCGCGGCGACACGGAGTCGAACGTTCGCTCGTCGGCGGCCGGCACGAAGTGGCCGTCGATGAACAGCTCAGATTGCATGGCGCGCCATCGCCTCATGATCGAGCTCGATCCCGAGGCCGGGGGCCGCAGGGACGCGCAGACAGCCGGCTTCGTCGATCTTCAGTGGCGCTGCGAGCATGAAGTCGCGTCGCTCAGGCGTCCACCCCGGAGGGTCGTACGGGACCTCGAGGAATGGGCCGCCACCAACGCCGCAGCAGACGTGCAGGTTGGCGAGCATGCCGATCCCGTTGGTCCAGGTATGGGGGGTGAACCAGCGGTTGCGGCGCAGGACCACTTCAGCCAGCGTGCGCGCGCCGGATATGCCCAGCGACAGCACCACGTCGGGCTGGAAGACGTCGAGCGCATCTCGCTCCAGTGCCAGAAACAGCTCCTCGAATGTGCGCGCCATCTCGCCGCCGGCGATCCGCGTCCGGACCCGCGTTCGCAGCTGGCGCATCCCCTCGAGGTCGGCGCCGGCCAGCGGCTCCTCGACCCACAGGACGTCGAGCTCGTCGAGCTGGGAGATCACGCGCGCGGCGTCCGACGGTCCCAGCCCCGGCTCGATGTCGCCGGCCATCCGCCACCACTGGTTGAGGTCGACGATGATCTCGAGCGAGTCGCCGATCTCGTGGCGGATCGCGGTTACGGTTGCGACGCCCTCCGCGAGACGATCGCGCGCGATCCGAACTTTGACGGCGCGATAGCCGGCGTCGACGAGCGCCCGTGCGTCCTGGGCACGCTGGGCCGGCGGGCGTAGCTCGCCGAGCGATGCGTACACCGGCAGGCGGTCGACGCCGCCGCCCAATAGCGAGTACACGCCGACGCCGAGAGCCTTGCCGTATAGATCCCAGAGGGCGGCCTCGAGCGGCCAGTAGCGGCCGGCGTGAAACGAGATCGTCTCGAGTGTCCGTGCGTGGGCCGACAGCAGCAGCGGATCGCGGCCGATGAACAGGTGCTCGAAGTCCTTGAAGCCGCCCATCGTGTCCCCGGATCCGACGCCGGTCAGGCCCTCGTCGGTCTCGACGCGGACGATTGTCGCCTCGAACGCGTGCCGCGGGTTTGGGTCCCAGGCGGCATAGAAGGGTGGGTCAAGAGGCAGCCGGAGCCGCTGCACCCGGATCGCGGTGATCTTCACGAGCCGCTGTAGAACGGATTGCGCGCCGTCTCGCGGCGCTCGACAAGCGCCTGGGCGTCGGCCGGGTCGCGCCCGTTGACCGCGGTGCTGATCCCCTTCAGGGTCGCGGCGCGGCTCGCGACCCTGACCGCGGTCTCGTCAGTCGCGCCCGGGTCGATGTAGATCGCGACGAACACAATCAGGTCGCCGCTTGGCTCGATCAGTCCGTCGGCGACCGCGTCCAGAACGCCCTGCGCGATCCCCAGCTGGCCCGCGCCCCAGGTGATCTTCTGGTGCAGCGGCTCGAGCGCGGTCTCCTTGTTGATCATGATCGTCGGCGGCCAGACCGGCGTGTATTGGTCCTTGGTCTCGCCGACGACGACCAGGATCGGCGCGTGTCCGGGAGCGGGGGAGGTGAAGGTGCCGATCAGTGAGGCTGCGGTCGGCGTTCCGCGCTCCGCCAGTACGACGTTGACGTGCGCGCCGTCGGGGTCGACGCCGCTCCAGCCCTCGCCGATCAGGCCGTCGAGGGTCTTGCGGGGGGAAGGGCTCACGCCCGACCCCCGGCGCTGACTCCCGCGAGCATCTGGTCGACGACGACCACCGAACGGTCACCCTCACCGCGGCGCAGGCGCTCGAACGCCTCCGGCAGCTCGTCTAGCTCGATCAGGTGCGAGACGACGTCGGCAAGCTCGATGCGTCCTGAGCGCACGAGCTCGATCAGGCCGGGCAGCGTCGCCGCGGGATCCGACGAGCCGTAGTAGCTGCCGATGATCGCCTTCTCGGACAGGAACTCGATCGCGGGCAGCGAGACCTCGACGCCGCGCGGCGCGAGTCCGACGACGATTGCACGGCCGCCGGGACGGAGGGCATCCCAGGCCATCCGGATCGTCGCCGCCGAGCCGACCACCTCAAACGCATGGTCGACACCGCCACCGCTGATCGCACTTATCGC
>JBKQJQ010000393.1:0-6151 GCA_052147875.1 Solirubrobacteraceae bacterium
GGCGCAAACGCGGGCGCAAGGTCCTGGACCTTGCCGCCCTGGGCGCCGACGCCCGGCAGCAGGAACGGGGCGTTCGGCATCGCCGAACGCAATGAGGCGAGTAGCTCCGGGGCCGTCGCCCCGGTGACCGCACCGACATCGGCGATCCCCGAGCTTCCGAGCCCGGGGGCGCCGAGCGCCGCCACCAGCTCGGCGACCCTGCGACTGACCGTGCCGCCGGCCCGGAGCTCCAGGTCCTGCAGGTCCGCGGCTCCCGGGTTCGACGTGCGGGCAAGCACGAACAGCCCGGCGCCGCGCTCCCGCGCCGTCGCGATCAGCGGCTCGAGCGAGTCGGTGCCGAGCAGCGGATTGGCGGTCAGTGCGTCGGCGCCGAGACCCGGCACCGCGCCGTACGGCGTCGGCGTGAACGAGAGGTAGGCCTGCGCGTAGGCCATCGCAGTGACGTCGATGTCTCCGCGCTTGGCGTCCGCGATCACGATCAGACCACGCTCCTGGGCATCGGTGACGACCTCGCGCAGTGCCGCCCATCCAGGCGCACCGAGCCGCTCGAAGCACGCCACCTGGGGCTTGACCGCGACGCACTGCTCGGCGGTGGCATCGACTACCAGACGGCAGTGTGCTGCGACCGCGCGGCCGGCGCGCTCGGCTGGTGAGCCATGACCAGCGGCCGCGGTGAGCGCGAGCGCGTCTGGCCACAACCTCACCGGGTCGGGATCGAGCCCGAGGACCAGTTGGGAGCTGCGCCGCACAACCTGCGCGGCCAGCCGGTCCCCGAACCCGACCGCCGGGTTCGGCCCGGGCCCGGCGGCCCGGCCGAACTCGCCGCTGGTGCGATCGGCAGATCCACCCATCGCAGCGACACCGTCCTTCGCAACGACGGTCTCGCCCGAGGCGGTGACGCCCCCGGCGACCCGTTGCGCAGGTGAGCCTCGCGGCGCTACTTGACTGCTTTCTTCAGAGATGCTCCAGCGGTGAACTTGGGCACCCGTGAAGCTGCGATCTGGATCTTTTCCCCGGTCGCGGGATTGCGTCCCTCGCGGGCGCTCCGATGCGACACGCTGAACTTGCCGAAGCCGGAGAAGGTCACGTCGCTGCCGCGCTTGAGCGCGTCCTCGATCGTGTCCAGCATCGCGTCGACCGCGTCGCCGGCGTCCTTCTTGCTCAACCCGGCGCGATCTGCGACCTGGTCTACGAACTCGGACTTTGTCACTTGCTCCTCCTTCGAAGTTGGTAGGAATCCCCGACGTTAACAGGGTTATCGGACGGTTATCAGGGCCGCCCGCCCGGACCGTGCCCATTCTGTCCCTGCTCAAGACACAAATGGGCCCAGATTGGCTTGCTTTTCCGGAAATTGCGGAAATCAATCAGCCCCGGAAGCGCGCTTAACGCGCCAAACGCGGAGCCACCGGGCGCACAACGCTGCTTTCGTGCGGGCCAGCCGGGGCGCCAGACGCACGCTCAGCCGGGCAACTTCGGCACCGAGCAGCGCTCTCTGGAGAGCTACCGGACGGCCAAACATCGCCTTCAGACGGGCTACCAGGCGTCAAGCATCCTCGTGTGCGGCGAGAATGTGGGCGTGGATTTAGCCCGCCTGGGATGGTTCGTGACCGTCCTCGCATGTCTCGTAGCCGCCCTGATCCTTCTTCTGGAGGGCTATTTCGGGTACGCGGGCGTCACCTTCGCGGTCGCCGCCTCGGCCGCGATCAACCTCATGTAGAGCCGTTGCGCGGCTGTGCCACCAGCACCTCGCCGGGGCGAACACGATCCTCCGGTTCGAGGTGAATCAGGACGTCGGCGCCCTGCAAGCGCTCGGCGATCACGTCCTGCAGCTCGTGCGCAGTCCTGTGCGCATCCTCGAGCGAGGTCCCTTCACGGAACTGAACGTGTAGGTCGACGTACCGCCGGGCGCCAGCCTTGCGGGTGCGCAGCTCGTGGTAGCCGACGACACCGCGGGCGCCGAACGCCTCGATCGCGACCCTGATCGCCTCGACCTCTGCTGGGGGCAGTGATTCGTCGACCAGCACGCGCGACGACTGGGCAAGCAGGCGCACTCCCGTCCTGACGATCACCGCCGCGACCGCGAGCGCAACCACCGGGTCGATCCACTGCGCGCCCGTGATCGCGACCAGCACCAGAGCGATGAGCACCGCTGCAGACGTCAGCGCGTCGGTCCCGAGGTGCGCGGCGTCGCCTGCCAGCGCCGGTGACCCGGTCTGGCTCGCCGTTCGCCGCAAGCGCGCCGCGACGCCGAGGTTGACCGCCATCGAGACCGCGATCACCGCAATCCCGAGCCACACCATCTGCACCTTGCCGTGATTGATCAGGTGCCGGATTGCACCGAACGCGATCGCCGCCGACCCGACCAGGATCAGGATGCCCTCGATCGCCGCCGCCAGGTTTTCGATCTTTTCATGGCCGTAGCGGTGGGACTCGTCGGCCGGCTCATCGGCCTTGCGGATCGAGAAGAACGCGACCACACTCGCGACCAGGTCGATGCTCGAATGGACCGCCTCGGTCAGGATCGCGACCGACCCGGTGATCGTCCCGGCGATCACCTTCAACAGGATCAGGACTGAGTTGGAGACGACCGACAACGCCGCCGTGCGGCGCTTGGTCCCGACGGCCGTGTCGAGTTCGCCGGCCGACATCACGCGGCCCCGTTGCTCCACGCCAGCAGCGCCGCCACGGCGCGCCCGCGGTGACTGATCTGGTCCTTCTCCTCGTCGGACAGCTCGGCCATCGTCCGGTCGCCGAAATCGCCGTCTGGCAGGAACACCGGGTCGTAGCCGAACCCGCGCTCCCCTCTCGGCTGCGCCGACAGCCGGCCGCTGCTGTAGCCGAAGAAGACCCGCGCGGTGTCGTGGCCCGGGTCGACGTAGGCCAGCGCGCATACGTACCGCAGGCCGCTGCCGGCCGGCGCCTCGCGCATCAGCATGTCGAGGTTCTCCTGGTCGGTCGCCTTCAGGCCCGCGTAGCGGGCCGAGTACACGCCCGGCCGTCCACCCAGCGCCTCGGCCTCGATCCCCGAGTCATCGGCGAGCGCCGGCCGACCGGTCTTCGCGGCCGCGGCGCGCGCCTTCGGCAGCGCGTTGGCCTCGAACGTGTCGCCGTCCTCGGGCGGCAGGTCGATCCCGTCGGGCAGCGCCACGACCTCCACCCCCGCCGGGGCGAGCAGCCGCTCGAACTCCCGCAGCTTGTGCGGGTTGCGGGTCGCGAGTACCAGCGACGCGGGAATCGGCATCGGCTCAGGCGCGTGCGGTCTGGTCCTGCAGCGTGCGCAGCGACTCGATCCCGTGCGCGGCGAGCGCCAGCAGGTCGTCGAGGTGTGCGCGCGACAGCGGCGTGCGCTCGGCCGTCGCCTGCACCTCGACGAGCCCTCCGTCGCCGGTCATCACGACGTTGGCGTCGACCTCGGCGGTTGAGTCCTCGGAGTAGTCGAGATCGAGCAGCGCGACGCCTCCGACGATCCCGCACGAGACGGCTGCGACCGAGCCGGTCAGCGGCATCCGCTCGAGCTTGCCCTCGGCGATCAGCCGTTCGCAAGCGAGCCGGATTGCCACCATCCCGCCGGTGATCGAGGCACAACGGGTGCCGCCGTCTGCCTGCAGGACGTCGCAATCGATGTAGATCGTGCGCTCGCCCAGCGCCTCGAACTCGATCACGCCGCGCAACGAGCGCCCGATCAGGCGCTGGATCTCGACCGAGCGCCCGTCGAGCCGACCCTTACTGACGTCGCGCTGCTTGCGCTCACCGGTCGACGCCGGCAGCATCCCGTACTCGGCGGTCACCCAACCGCGCCCGGAGCCCATCAGCCAGCGCGGCACGCTCTCCTGTACCGAAGCGGTGCAGATCACGCGCGTCTCGCCCATCGAGATCAGAGCCGAGCCGGTCGCGGTGCGCACGAACCCGGGCTCGATCGTCGCCGGGCGCAATTGGTCAAGGGCGCGGCCGTAGCTGCGCTCGCGCGCCCCAACAGACGTCATGCCGCCAGCCTGGCGCCCAGTTCCACGTGCCTCACCTCCCCGAGCGGCATCTGCAGAAAGCGCGTGCCGAGCACGTGAAACGCGTCGGCGTCGCCGGTGCAGCTGAACTCGTAGCTGCCCTCGCCAACGCGGGGATTGAGGAGGCCGCGGGCGGTCAGCGCTCGTTCGACGCTGCGCGCCACCCCCTGACCCGAGGTAACGAGCGTCACGCCGCGACCGAGCGCGCGCTGCAGGATCGGCGCGACCAGTGGGTAATGCGTGCAGCCCAAAATCACCGTATCGACGCTAGCGGCTCGCAGCGGCGCGCAGTACCCCCGCACCGTCTCGATCAGGCCCTCGTCGTAGGCCGGCCCGCGCTGGATCAGCGGCGCCAGATCGGCGCACGCCACGCTCTCGAGGTGGACGTGCGGGTCGGCCGTGCGGACCGCGCGCTCGTAGGCGCCGCTGGCGACCGTCGCCGGCGTCGCCAAGAGACCGATCCGACCCGTTCGGCTGCCAGCGACCGCGAGCTGAGTGGCCGGCGCGACGACCCCGATGACGTCGGCCGTAACGCCGTGCGCAAGGTGCTCCTCGAGCGCGTCCAGCGCCGCCGAGCTGGCGGCGTTGCACGCGACCACCAGCAGCTTGGCGCCGCTGGCGAGCAGGTGGTCGGCGATCTCGATCGCGAACGCGCGAAGCTCGGCCTGTGTGCGCTCGCCGTACGGGAAGCGTGCGGTGTCGCCGAGGTAGACGTAGTCCTCGGCCGGCAGCGAGACGAGCAGCTCGTGCAGGACAGTGAGACCGCCGACGCCCGAGTCGAACACGGCCACCGGCAGCTCGGCGGGGGTGCGAGCCATCGCGTCTCATACTGCCAGAGCCCGCGGCCACCGAGAACCTGGTCGCCTGACCGGAACATATGGCCGGTCAAGCGCCCAGGTACGCTCGCGCGCAAACGTTGCGCGCCCTGATCGTCACCAACATGTACCCAAGCGCCCAGCATCCCGCGCTCGGAAGCTTCGTCAAGGACCAAATCGAGGCGCTGGAACGCACCGGTGCGGTCGACCTCGACCTCTACGCGTTTGACCCCGGCGGATACGTCAAAGCGGCGGCCGACCTGACACGCAAGCGCGGCTACGACATCGTCCACGCGCACTTCGGGCTGACGCTCTGGCCGGCACTCGCCGCGGGGGCACGCAAACGCGCGGTGACACTTCACGGCACGGACCTCGTTCACCCCCGCTCGCGAAAGATCACGCTCGCGGGCCTGCGGCTGATGGACCTCGTCGGCGTCGTGTCCGAGCCGCTCGCGCAGACGCTCCCCAGATGGGCAGCGAAGAACACCAAGATCCTGCCGGCCGGCGTCGACATGCACCGCTTCAAGCCGATCCCGCGTGCCGAAGCGCGCGCCGCACTCGGCCTGGACCCGGACCAGCCGTGCATTCTGTTTGGGGCCGACCCAGCGAGACCCGAGAAGCGCTACGACCGTGCGCAGGAGCTAGCGACAGGCGCAAGGCTGCTGACGCTCGGAGCCGTCGACCCAGACCGCGTCCCGCTGTACGTCAATGCCGCCAATGCGGTCCTCGTCCCCTCCGAGCGCGAGGGCTTCGGGCTCGCGACGCTCGAGGCGCTCGCGTGCAATGTGCCCGTCCTCAGCACACCGGTCGGAATTGCCCCCGAGGTGCTGAAAGAAGTCGACGGCACCCTCTGCGCCCCCTTCGATAGCCGCATCTGGAGCGAGGCGTTGCATCCCCACATGGACAATCCTGACCCCCGGATCGATTCCAGACAAACAGCCGAGCGCTACTCGACCGACGCGATGGCAACGAGGCTGATAGACGCGTGGCAGGCGCTGCTATGAGGCAAGGATCGGCCAGCGCCCCGCCAGCCGCTCGCGTGCCGCAATCGACTCGCGCGTCACGGGAACCGTCTCGCGTACACCGCCCCGGCCGGCAAACGCGTCGAGCGTAGCCGCGACCGACCGCGCGAGCGGCCCCAGCGCATAGCCACCTTCGAGCACCGCCCCAAACGGCACCCCGAGCTCGTCGGCGCACAGATCGTGGACCGCCGCCGCCATCGACCCAAAGCCCTGCGTGGTCACCAGGCAGTCAGCGAGCGGGTCGTCGCGATGGGCGTCGAAGCCGGCCGAGACCAGCACCAGCTGGGGCTCGAACGCCCGCGCCAGCGGCGCC
>JBKQJQ010000394.1:0-5325 GCA_052147875.1 Solirubrobacteraceae bacterium
CCGGTGTCGCGGATCAGCTTGACGCCGGCCTTGGGGTGGGTCCGGACGATCTCCCACTCCTCCTCCGAGAGCTTGCCCGGCTTGTTCAGGATCGCCTCCGGGATTGCGGTCTTGCCGATGTCGGCCAGCAGTAGCCCCATGCCGAGACGGAACAGGCGCTCCTCGTGGCGGTCGTCCTGGCGCTCGCCCTTGTAGTCGAGCCAGCCGTGCTCGATGATCAGGCGCCGCCCGATCAGCAGGCCAAGCGCGGTGACGTCGATCGGGTGCTGCAGGTTGTATGCGTCGGCGGCGCACAGGTCGGCGAGCACGACGTTCTTGCCGTCGCTCTCCTCGATCTCGAGGAGGATCTGGTCGACGACGTCCGCCAGCTCGTCGGTGGCGTCCTGCTCGAGCGCCCGGCCGGACACGGCGCATCGCTTGGCCTCTTCGAAAATGGCGGCGACCGCGCGCGTGGCCAGTCCGCGCGTCTGGCCGCTGATCACCGGCTCGGACTCGATTCCCTGGCTGAACTGATCCTCGACGTACACGCCCAGGATGCCCGCCCGGTTCAGGTGCTCGATGAACCGCGCGTTGAGCTTCACGCCCGCCCGCAGCAGCGGGGCGGCGTCGCGTCCGGTGAGGATGTCTTGCGCAAGCGTCGTGTCCTCTTGAAGGTCTGATGTGGCAACAAGCCTCATGGCCCGCAAATTCGGCAGGACATTCCGAATCTTTAATGCAGCGGTATGAGCCCTGACTAAGCCGTGGCTTGGATGTGCCGAAGCGGCTCGCGGTGCGGTGAGTATCCGCGCGCGGTCCGGCTGACCCGCTGGAGGTTGGCGGCCTCGAGCACCAGCGCTTCGCGAAGGCGCAGGATCTCGATCTCGAGGCGCTTGTTCATCAGAGCCGCGCGCTGGAGCGCCGGGCGGGCGCAGGCGGGCGGCGTGTTGGGAAGGCTCGCGATGAGCGCGTCGCGCTCGGCCCGGAGCACTGCGAGCGCGTCTTGGTCGCGGGTGCAGATGAGCTCGAGCTCGCGCTCGATCATCCGCGCGAGCGACTCGTAGGGAGCGGCGTCCGGCGAGCTCATTGGCCGGCGATGGTCGCCCAGGCCTCGCGCAGCTCACCGAGCAGGTTGCTCACCTCGTCGAGCTTGTTCGCATCGCGGTCGAAGCGGCTCTGCTGGATGTGGCGCAGGCAGAAGAGGTAGATCGCCTCGAGCCGCTCGGAGAGCTCGCCCTGCTCCATGTCGAGCACGTCGAGCAAGTGGCGGACGATGTCTTCGGCGCGACGGAGCTTGCGGTGCGAGAGCTCGATCTGCCCGTCGCGCATCGCGACGCCGGCCTGGAAGAGGAACCGGCGGGCGCCGTCGTAGAGCATTACGACGAGCGTCTCCGGCGCTGCGCTCAGGACCGCGCTCTCACGGTAGGCGTTGGGCGTGGGGGCGGCGGGGGGTGGCGTCATCGTGAGAGGGTCTCCTAGGCGGGTTTGAACTGCGCGTCCGTCTATGCAGATGCTCGGCAGCCGTACCGCGCTCTTGAGCCGCCGTGGACGTTTGCTGACCGTGCAGGCGTCCGCGAGCTCGTTTCGGGTCGTTATGCGGTCGGGAGCGCGTTGATCTGGCTCGTCAGCCAGCTGCTCGTCGACTGGCTGGACGACAGCGCCGCCTCCATGTTCGCGAACTCCTGGACGAGCTCGTTTTGCTGCTGCGTGTTGGCCGCCTGCATGTTGGAGATCTGGGTTCCGAGGTAGTTGCTCTGGGTGTCGTCGCCCTGGATTCGCGTGTCGATCGTGCCTCCGGGGGCGGCCGCGTTGTTGACCATTGCCGAGAAGCTGATCGACCAGCTCTGGAGCATCGAATGGACCGCGCTCGAGTTGCTCGTGAGCGCCTGGGTCAGGGTGCTCGCGTCGAGCGTCAGATCGCCGTTGATCGCGCTCTGCGATGGCGCTGACGTTCCGGACGCCGCTCCCGTGCTGATGCCGGCGTCGAACATGCTCGACATGTTGCCGGTCAGCCCGCCGACGGTCGCGTCCATCTGCTCGCGCATGTTCGACAGAAGCTGTTGGAGATCCTGATCGCCGAACAGAGTTCCCTGCGTGGGGTCGCTGCTCGACGGCGCCTGCGTGAGCTGGGTCTGGATCGTGGTGATCGCCGAGTTGTAGTCGGTGATGAACTGCTGGACCGCAGTCTGGATGTTCGAGGTGCTCGGCGCCGGCGTCCCGACCGTGACGGTCACGGGCGACGACCCGGTCACGCCGTTCAGGCTCAGCGTGACGCCGGGGATCGTCTCGGTGGCGCCCTGGCCCTGGGTGGGCGGAGTCGTACCGCCGAGCGAAGCCCCGCTGATCGTGTTCGAGGACGAGTACTGCGTCGCCCCGCCGTTGATCGTGTACGCGGCGTCGGTGCCCGGCACGTCGTTGCCGGTGTCGGTAAGAGCACCTGCGGTATCGGAGACCTGGATGTAGTTGCCCGCAGGAGCGCCGGTCTGGCGGTCGGAGAAGACGATCTGGGCGGGGGTGTTGCCCGACGCCTCCTGGGTGACCGTCGCCCACACGTCGAGGTTTGAGTTGGAGTTGACGGCGTTGACCAGGTCGTCGGCCGAAGCGCCGGCGGCCAGCGAGATCTGCTGGCCGTCGATCGTGACCGTGTTCGCCGAGCTCTGGCTCGTGAACGAGTAGGTCTTCTGAGAGGCGCTGGCCAGCGCGCTCACCGAGATCTGGTAGCCGCCCACGACCGCACCGTTGCTGGAGGTCGCGGTGGCGCCGACCAGCGTGGGATTGGTCGAGGTGATCGTCTGTGTGAGCGCGAACAGCGAGGGATCCCCGAGCGCCTGGGCGTCGTTGGCGACCTTTTGCAGCGCCGTCTGGATGCTTGTCAGCTGCGTGTTCTCCGCCGTCAGGGCGGTCTGCTGGTTTGTCAGGTTCGTGACCTGCTGCTGCTGGGTGGCCATCAGCGCCTGCACGATCGCGTTCGTGTCCAGGCCAGACGCCAGACCGGTGACCTGCATCGGCGTGCCCGACCCGAGCGAACTGAGCTGGTCGCCCGTGCTGTACTGGCTGGAGCTGGTGGCCGACGTGCTCGACCCGACGGATGACGTTGACATGGCCTGTTAAACCTCTCTGGCGCTATTGCTTGGCTTAGTTCGGAGTGGGCTCTAGTTCTTGTGCGCGGGGCGGCCCTTAGTTCGTGGGGAGCGAACCGCCCGAGGCGACGTCGAGCGCCGTGCTCGAGGGCACCGTGAACAGCAGGTTCCCGTGGACGTCGTGGACCTCGACGGACAGCTTGCCGGTCGCCTCGTTGACCTTGAAGCGCATCTCGCTGCCGCTCGCCTGCAGGTTGTGGTACGCCTGGTTGGCGACGCCCATCGCGTCATACACCTCATCGGGCGGGCTCGCGGGGATCGTGTCGACGGTAACCGGGTCCGTCGACTGGGTGGCCGGCGAAGACACGGCGGTCGGGCGCGAGCTCGTGGCCGCTTGAGCTGCGGCGGGCGTCCCGCCCACCGAACTGATGTCGTAGCTCATTGCATTCCTCCTTGGATGCGTCGGTTCCTACCTATTGCGCGAGAATCCTTCCCGCTCAGGTGGGGTAATCGAGCGCACCGCTGAGAACTTGAGCGCCTCCTTCGTCTTTCCGTTTAGTTGTCCGGTTGTCCCTGTCCGGGTTGGGCTGCCTTCAGGGGAGGGGACGTTTCCTTCAGGCGGCCTGGGCGAGGATCTCGCGGGCGCCGGCGCTGGTCGGGTCGGCCTTGATGACCTCCCCCGCGAACACCGCGGCGTCCTCGAGCTGACCGTTCGCCCGGGCGACGCGCGCCAGACCCAAGAGCGCGCGCACGTCCGGGTTGGTCTGGCAAACGGCCATCCACTCCTGGGCGGCCGACTGGAGGAATCCGTGTTTCAGGTACATCGAGGCGAGAAGCTCGCGCTGCTCGCGCTCGACCAGGGCGGAATGGTTGAGGAGGCCGACGAGCTTTTCAAACGTGTCGAAGTCGTGGGCGGTCAGCAGCGTCTCGAGAATCACTCCGAGCAGCGGGGTGGACGCGACCGGCAGGCGGCGGAGCTCGTGCTCGGGCGTGCCGGTGGCGACGTCGAGCCAGCCGGCGAAGGTCTCGAGCTCGGCCTTGGACACGCCGGCGCGTGCGGCCTTCGCGGTCGCGGCGTGCGCGGTTTCGAGCTCGCCCGCCGCGATCAGGCCCCAGAGTTCGATCCGGCAGGCCAGCCCGGCGAACGGGTCGTCGTCGGCGACGGGAGCCGCCTCCGCCGCGGCCTCGACGTAGAGGCGCTGGTTGAGGAGTGCCTCGGCGAGCTGGACGCGAGCCTGCGAGCTGTTCGGGCGTGCGGCCAGAACGGCGCGGAACTGGCCTACGGCCGCCGCCATCGCGCCGTGGACGAGGAAGACGGTCGCAAGCACGAACCTTGTGGCCGGGGTGAGCTCGGGGACGCGGGTCTCGATGTCGCTCGCCACGCTCTCGGCCGGCGTGCCGCTCCGGAGCAGCACCGACGCGTACGCGCCGACCACCCGGACGACGTCGGGGTGTTCCACGATGCACCAGTCGAGCAGCTCGCGCGCCGTCTCAAGCTCGCCCCTGCGCATGTGCAGGTCCGCCAGCGCGAGCCGGGGGAGGTAGGTGCCGCCGCCGACTGCCGCGCCCAGCTGCGCCGGTGCGTCGCCCATCTCGATGCACCGTTGCCAGTAGCCGATTGCGTCGTCTCCGCGACCGAGCGCGAGCGCAGCGAGCGCCTGCGAGTAGACCATGTCGGTGAAGCCGGGGAACCGCTCGAGGGCCTCATCAGCACGGGCAATCGAGTCGTGCGAGCGGCCACAGTGGAGCAGCGCCGTCACCAGCCGCTGGAGCAGCGCCGGCACATAATCACGGTCTTCCTGGCCCTGGCTCTCGATCAGGCTCCAGGCCCGCTCAAGCTCGGTCAGCGCCGCGGCGTAGTCGCCGAGTACCGAGTACTCGGTGCCGAGGTTGAAGTGCAGGAACGCGTCGGACGGGCTCTCGGCCTGCTGGGCCTTGAGCAGGTCGAGGTTGCGTCGCGACTTCTCCTTGGCGTCGCGGACGGCGCCGAGATAGCCGTAGTGCTCGATCCGCACCGAGCTCTGCTCGACCCGGCCGGCGGCGTACACCGGGAGGTTGTGGGCGATCTGCTCGTGGAGGCGGCCCTCGAAGCGGTAGTGCGGGCGGTTGCGGAACACGCGCCGCGCGTTGTTGGTGATGGCGGCGCCGTCGCCGAGCTCGCCGGTGTAGCTGGTCTCGACGAGGTAGAAGGCCTCGCGCCACGTGCGGCCCGTGAGGTCGCGGAGTCTTTCTACGTCGTCCGCGACGAGCACCTCGTCGGCGTCGAGGT
>JBKQJQ010000395.1:0-6569 GCA_052147875.1 Solirubrobacteraceae bacterium
GATCGCGTATGGGATCGCCCAGCCACCGGACGGTCCGAGCGACGGCGGAGCCGACGGGGAACCCACCGGCGCTTGTGGCGCCGACTGCGCCGCTGCCGCCGCCCGCGCAGCCGCGGCGGCGGCTGCCTGCTGGGCACGGATCCGGGCGATCCTCGACTCCAGTCGCTGACCCTCGGCCTGTGCGGCGTCAAGCGCCAGCTGCTGCGCGTAGCGCGCCCGCTGCAGCGCTCCCTGACGTGATTGCAAGAGTTCGTTCATCCCCTGCAGCGCGTTGGCGCGCAGCGTCGCCGCGGCGGCGATCCGGCGGTCGGACACCTCGAGCTTCGTGAGCCGGACGGCCGCCGCATCGGCCTCGCGCTTGGCCTGTCGCGTCAATGCGATCACGACCTGCTGCTGGTGCTCGGCGCGGTCCAGGAACGCGATCTGCTCGAGCAGGTTGTTGAAGCCGCTCGCGTTGAGGACGACCGACACGAGGTCCGGCTGGCTTCCCTCGTAGCTGGACACGAGCTGGCGCGAGAGCAGCATCCGCGCCCATGCCAGCCGACGGCGCAGCTTGAGCACGATCGCCTGCTCGCGCTTGAGCGCCACGGTGGCCCGGGCGAGGTCGGCGCGGTCGGTCACGAGCTGCGCGCGGACTGCGGCCTCGCGCGTCTGCACCAGCTGAATCTGGCTGCTCAGCGAAGAGATCAGCCCCGACAGCGAGTTGACGCTCGAGCTCAGGTGCTGTTGGCGCGACTGCACCGTGCCGAGCTGCGAGTTGAGCTGCCCCAGCGTCGCGGCCCCAGCCGGGGCCTGGCGTGCGATGCCGGTCAGCGCGAGCGCGGCGATCAACGCCGCGCCAATCGCGACTCGATACAGGCTGGCCCGACGGCTGTGGCTCATGTGGCTGATGGTGCGCTGGCGGCTGTCGCCTACGGGGTTAGCTGTCGGGCTCGCGCTGACCTTTCAGCGCTACGCGATCATCAGATTGCGATTCGCCCCGGGAAACCTTTGGTTCCCCCGCTTACCCGCCATTTGCGGGCAATTCGGCGGTCGCGAGACACTATCAGGACCGCGCGTATGCTGCCGCTATGGAGTTCAGACAGGCGGCCGCGATCCTCGACCGCGTGCGTGCGACGCCGGCCGGCTTCGTGCGCACCTACGGCGACGTTTCGCCCGGGGCGCCACGCGTCGCGGGTGCGGTGTTGAGCGCTTGCGACGACCCGTCCGTGCCCTGGCACCGGATCGTGCGCGCCGATGGGACGCTAGCCAAGGGCCGCCGCCAGCGGCGGCTGCTTCAACGCGAGGGGGTCCCGTTCAGGGGCGAGCGAGTCGTGATGCGCATCGCGCGGATCCCGGACGCGCTGTGATCTGGGTCCAGCGTCAGATCACGTTCGCGCAGCGCCCGCGCGGGTTTCACCTGATCACCCGCGAGGTCATCGAGGCCCTGCCCGAGCTGCGCGATCTGAGCGTCGGGATGCTGTCGCTCACGATCCAGCACACGTCGGCGTCGCTGGCGCTGAACGAGAACGCGTCGCCCGACGTGCGGCGCGATTTCGAGTCGTGGCTCAACGAGGCCGTCCCGGAGCGCGCGCCCTACTGGACCCACACGCTGGAGGGGGACGACGACATGCCGGCGCACGTCAAGGCCGCGCTGCTGGGCCCGGTGTTGACGCTTCCGGTGTCGAACGGACGACTTGCGCTGGGCACGTGGCAGGGCATCTACCTGTGCGAGCACCGCGACCGGGGCGGCGAGCGCGCGGTGGTCGCCACCGCCTGGGGTGAGCCGCGCTAGCGACCCTTCCAGACCGGCGCCCGCTTCTCGGCGAACGCGGTCGCGCCTTCGCGCGCGTCCTCGGAGTTGAACACGGGGCCCGAGATCGCCTCCTGGCGGTCGAAAAACTCGGCGTCGGGCCAGTCGATCGACTCGGCCATGATCCGCTTGCTGGCGACGAGCGCCAGCGGTGCGTTGGGCGTGATCTGGGCGGCGAGCTCGAGCGCCGCATCGAGTGCGCCGCCGGGCTCCGCGAGCCGGTTCACGAGTCCGAGCTCATAGCCGCGCTCGGCCAGCATCGGGTCGCCTGTCAGCGCCAGCTCGATCGCGATGTTGCGCGGCAGCACGCGCGGCAGCCGCAGCAGCCCCCCGCCGGCGGCGACCAGCGAGCGCTTGACCTCGGGGATCCCGAGCTTCGCCCCGCGGGCGGCGACGATCAGGTCGCACGCGAGGGCAACCTCGAGTCCGCCCGCGACCGCGAACCCCTCGATCGCGGCGATCAGCGGCTTGGCGGCGGCGCGCCGCGTGATCCCGGCAAACCCGCGGTCGCCGTACCACGGCCGCTCGCCGGTCACGAACGCCTTCAGGTCCATGCCGGCGCAGAAGCCCTTGCCGGCGCCGGAGACGATGCCAAGCGACAGCTCGTCGGTGGCGTCGAGCTCGTCGAGCGCACGGGCGATCCCCTCGGCGACCGCGGCGTTGACCGCGTTGCGCTGCTCGGGGCGGTTGATCGTGATCACGAGCGTGCGCTCGCGACGTTCGGTGAGGACGGCGGATTCGTTCATGCAGCAAACAATTTCAGGTCGGGCTCGCGCTCGCCCCGCAGCACCGTGAGGTCGACCTCGATGCACTCGACCTCGCGCGCCGCCGCGAGCACCCGTGCCTGCGGCTTGATCACCTGCGCCGCCAGCACGCCGCGACACGCGCCGAACGCCGGATCGAGCCGGATCCGCTCGAGGTAGCGGCTCAGCTGCTCGACCGCCTCGATCCCGGCCACCCGTTTGATCTCAACCGCGACCCAGCCGTCGTCGGCGTCGCGGCACATCAGGTCGACGGGCCCGATGTCAGTCGGCCACTCGCGCCGCACGAGCCTGAAGCCCTCCCCGCACCACTGCGGCTGCTCAGCGAGCAACTCCTGCAGGTGCGCCTCGACCCCGTCCTTCGCGAGCGACACGTCGGCGTCGGGCGACCCCATCTCGTGCGTGACATCCGACAGGACCTCGTCGAGTGCGATCTCGAGCCGTTCCTGAGTCGACCCCGCCCCCTTACGGACCACGATCGTGCCCGGTGACTCCTCGATCACGGTCGGCGGCGTCATCCAGTTAAGCGGCTTGACGCTCTGGCTGCCGTGGTCTGACCAGACCATGAACGTGCCGTCGGCCTTGATCATCAGCAGCCGCGTGGCTGTGTCGAGGAACGTGCTCAGCCGGCCCGAGTAGGTGATCGTGCAGCTGGCGATGATCATGCGCATCGCGCGACAGGCTAGTGACGCCCCCGGCGCGACCTATCATCATCAGCGTTATGCGCAGCCAGCTGAGGCCGCTGTTCGACCGCGTCGTGATCAAGGAGTTGGATCCGGACCGCATCCGTCGCTCGGGGCTGCTCGTGCCCGCGGGCACCGACGAGCCGCCGCCCCAGCAGGGGATCGTGCTGGCGGTTGGCCCCGGCCTCGACTGGTGGGACCACGTTGGGGTGCGGATGCCGGTCAAGCCGGGCGACCACGTGGTCTTTCCGGCAGCGGCGGGCACGTGGGTCGAGATCGACGAGGAGCGGCTGCTGGTCTGCCGGGTCGGCGAACTGCTCGGCGTGCTCGAGCAGGCGACCGACTGTCCGGCCTGCGGCGGGCGGGCGCTGGCGTCGCACGAGTCCTGCCCGGTGTGCGGCCGGGAGGGCTCGGTCGCGTCTTCCTAGAGCTGCGCCGGAGCCCGCATCGGTGTCGCTGCCCTGCGTCCGCGCGGCGCCGATCGAGACCGCCACTAGGCGGCGCTGCGCTGCGAGAGGCCCCGCGGCGTGGTCGCCTCGACGCGGGCGAGCAGCTCGCTGACCTCGGGGTCCTTGCCGAGCTTCAGCGCCCGCCGGCACGCCTGCTGGCACTCGGCGAGCCGGTCGGTTCGCGCCAGCGCGTGCGCGTAGCTCGACCAGGCCTCGAGCGAGTCGGGCTCGATCGCCGTCGCGGCATGCGCCGTCGATACCTCAGCGCCGACGTCGCCGGCCAGGTGGTACGCGAGCGCGAGGTCGAGCAACCCTTCGACCGAAGGACCTATCAGCCGCGCCCGCTCGAGCGCCGTGATCGCGGCGTCGCGATCCATCAGCCGGAGACGGAGCCGGCCGAGTCGCTCCCAGGCCGACGCATCGGCCGGGGCCCTGTCGGCCGCCCGCGCCGCGGCTTCGGCGGCCAGATCGAAGGCACCCATGTCCTCGTAGATCCTCGAGGCGAAACGCTCGGGCGTCGGGCGGTCGCTGTCGACGCGCGCCCAGTCGCGGACCGTACGTGCCGCCGCCGGCAAGTTGCGCGCCTGCCAGAAGGCGACCGTCAGCAACCGCAGCACGACAGAGTTGTCGGGCTCGGCGTCGCGGGCGTAGACGAGCCGCTGCGCGGCGAGCTTCGCGTCTCCCTCGGCGAGCGCGTGCTGGGCGGCGGTCATAAAGCGCTGCACGCGGTCGGCCGCCGGATCGGGCTTCGAGAAGTCGACGAACTGCAGCGAGCCGGCCGGAACGGTGCGAACACCGATCGAGAACAGGAGCCGCGCCCACTGCTGGATGTCGTCGCCGTCGCCGGAGAAGTAGATCCCGCTGACGGTGCCGACGCCCCACTCGGGGTACGAGAGGCAGCGCGCGTATCGGTGCACTACCGAGTGGTCGGGCACGCGCGAGCCGAACGGATCGTGCTTGGCGCGGTCCTCTGCCCGCGCCCGCTCGCGCTGCTCGGCCTCGTACGCGCGGCGTCCCGCCTCCGCGCGCGCCTTCCGCGTCGCCGCCGCGGACACCTTGACCGCGTTGCGGGTCACGCGCCCGCCGCGCGAGGTCTCGGCTAGCCGCTCGAGTTCGTCGGCCGCCTCGTTGATCGCCTGCAGGTGGCGCTGGTGCTCGTGGCGTCGCCCTGGCGGCGCGATGTCCGGATGCCAGCGTTTCGCCATCCGTCTGCGGGCGAGCTGCACAGCGCGCTTGTCGAACGGAGGCTCGAGCTCGAGCAGCAGAAGAGCAGATTCGACGTCGAGGATTCGAGGCATGACCGTTCAACGTTAGCGACGCCGCCAAGAGAAACGGGGCCGCCACGGTGCAACAAGTGTGTGCCAATCGCCCCACCGCTCGGGGCTGCGGACCTAGCGTCGTCGGCGTGAACAAGCGGAGCATTGTCGCGGCACTGCTTGCGCTCGGCGCGCTACTCGCGACGCTCACAACGGCGATCGGCGTTGCGTTGATCGCGCTGCTGATCACGTCGCCGAGTGGCGGCCAGGCGTGTCAGGGGGGGAGCCGGAGCGGCTCGATCACGCTGGGTCCGCCGGGCACCGGGCAGCGCGTCGGCGCGACCGAGTACGGCGGCCCGGGAGATCCCAGCAGCGGAACCGTCGGCGCGTCGGGCATCAACCTGGTCGCACACCCCGACAGCTACGCCGAGCTCGGCGGGACCACCTTTCAGACCGCGACCGCGATGGGCGGGCTGGCCTACATGACGCCACTACGGATCACGTGGGGCGACCGCTCGGCGATCGCCTACAAGCGCGACTTCGGACTTGGTGGCGGCCCGATCGACGGACTGCCGCGGGTGATCGACCTGTGGTGGCAGCTCGCGGGCTCGCTTGGGATCCCGTATCAGAACGGCCTGTGGTCCGGGCCTGTGCGGATCGATCGACCACCGGCGACGGGCGCCGCCAACCTGCTCGGCCAGGCGGTCGCGGCTTCCCCGGCGACGAGCTGCGTTCCGGCGGGTACCGTCTCGCTAACAGCCGGCCCGCGGGCGCAGCTGCTCGCTGACGGCCAGGCGACGGCCCCCGCGGACGCGCCGGCGGCGGTGAAGGGGATCATCGCCGCCGGCAATCAGATCGTCGGCAAGCCTTATTTGTACGGCGGCGGGCACGGGCTGCCGCTGGACGAGATCGCCCCCGCGTACGACTGCTCGAGCAGCGTCGAGCACCTGCTCTACGGCGGCGGACTGCTGCGGGTCGACTACGACGCGCCGTCGGGCACGCTCGAGTCGTACGGGCAGCCGGGCCCCGGGCGATGGGTGACGATCTACGCCAGCGCCGACCACGTGTTCATGTACGTAGCCGGACTGCGTTGGGATACGCACAACGCCGCCGGTCCGCAGGACGGCAGTGCCGGAATCGGCTGGCACCCGCTGATCCGCAGCGCGGCTGGGTTCATCGCCCGCCATCCGGTCGGTCTATGAGGGCGTTGGTGTGCGTCGCGATCGCGATCGGGGCCGGCGCCTGCTCGGTGCCCCGTCCGCCGAACACGCCGATCGCCCGGGCCCAGCGGACGCACGAATACCCGAGCCCGCCCGTGCACCAGACCGCGGCCGGCCTGCCGACCCCCGCAGACGCGATCGCGGTGTTCGCGACGGCGTACATGAACTGGACCGCCGCCGACGTGACAGGCCGGATGCGGGCGCTGGCGAGGTTGAGCATCGGCCAGGCGCGATCCGCCGTCCTGCTGGCCGCCGCGCAGACAGCCCAGGACTACGAGCTCAGGCGGGCCGGGATCGCGAACTCGGGGACCGTCGAAGCGGTCGCACCGCTGCTGCACTCAAACGACCGGTACGTGGTCGTCACCCGCGAGCGCACGACCGCCTCGAACACGACCGCCTATCAAGGCC